>NZ_QFRV01000054.1:0-27556 GCF_004136805.1 Enterobacter cloacae complex sp. GF14B | reverse complement strand
CCTCGTTCACACGATTCCTCTGTAGTTCAGTCGGTAGAACGGCGGACTGTTAATCCGTATGTCACTGGTTCGAGTCCAGTCAGAGGAGCCAAATTTGAAAAGCCTGCTTTTAAAGCAGGCTTTTTGCTTTTGTGGGTTCGGTAAATTTGCCGGGTGGCGGCTGCGCCTTACCCGGCCTACTGATTAGCGACTAAATCTGATAATCAATCGCCACCTCTTCCGGCTCCATCACCTGGCGTTTGATCTCATCCACCGACAGGCCCGCGTTGCATAGCTCAATAAAACGCCACACGTAGTTACGCTGAAGCTGCCCGCGCTTTAGCCCCAGCCAGACGGTATTCGCATCGAACAGGTGACGCGTATCCAGACGCACCAGATTTCCGGCCTCATATTCTCCGCCAGACTGCTCGGCCACCAGGCCAATCCCCAGCCCTAACTCGACGTAGGTTTTGATCACGTCGGAATCCTGCGCGCTCAGCACCACGTCCGGCGTGAGCCCTTTACGCTTGAACGCTTCATCAATGCGCGAGCGCCCGGTAATGCCCTGCCGGTAGGTGATAAGCGGCCATTTGACGATCTCTTCCAGCGTCAACGGCGAAACCTGATTCAGCGGGTGATCGGCGGGTAACAGCAGGCTGTGGTGCCAGCGGAACCACGGGAACGCCACCAGCAGCGGGTCGTTGCTCAGCCGTTCACTGGCGATACCGATATCGGCTCCGCCGTTATGCAGCAGCACTTCGATTTCCTGCGGCGTGCCCTGGATCAGTTCGAGACGTACGTCCGGGAAGATCTCACGAAATGCTTTGATAACCGTCGGAAGACTGTAGCGCGCCTGTGTATGGGTGGTGGCGATAGTCAGCACACCGGAAGCGTCGTTGGTAAAGAGATCCGCCAGCCGGCGAACGTTGCTGGCCTCGTTGAGAATGCGCTCAGCGATGGTCAGCAATGCCTTGCCTGGCTCGGTCATACCCAGCAGGCGCTTGCCGCGACGGATAAAAATCTCAATGCCTAACTCCTCCTCCAGCTCGCGGATATGCCGGCTGACGCCCGACTGAGAGGTGTAAAGCATATTGGCGACTTCGGTCAGGTTGTAATCCTGCCTGGCCGCCTCACGAATAATTTTAAGTTGCTGGAAATTCACAATTCACTCCGGCGCATCTGACATAAGGCTATTGTTAGAGTCAGCCGGGCTGGAGAACAAATAATAAAAACCAGCATCTTATGCTTATTTGGAATATCAGCTGACCAGTTGCAGCTCGCGATTTTCCAGCGACGGCTTACTGACCAGAGACATCAGGATCTCTTTCACCGCCTGCGCCTGCGGTGACAGGGAGCCGCGCGCGGACATATTTAACGACAGCGGTAAGCTCATGGATGGCGTGGTGATACGGGCCATCCAGCCGTTTGCCGCGCTGCACAGTGAACGTGCGGCAGACTCGGGCAGAACCGTTACACCCATGCCGCTGGCAATGGCGGCAGTCAGCGTGGAGATGGAGTCAATCTCGCCGATGATCTTCGCCGTCAGACGGCGCAGCGAGAACGCTTCGTCAACGCGCACGCGCACGGCACTGTAGTCGCGCGGCAGAAACAGGTTCATCTCTGCCACAGCGGTTAAATCAATGCTCTGGCCAGGGCAATCACGGGTACCGACCAGATAAAGATCTTCCTTCAGCAGCGGCTGGCTGGTGATCCCGGCAACCGGGGAGCGATCGTACAGCACCGCCATATCCAGCTGACCGTTGAGCAGTTTGTCATTGAGCACGGAACCACTGTTCTCATGCAGATAAACCAGCACTTCCGGTAGCTCTGCTCGCACCGCCTGAAGCAGCGGCATGGTTACCGACGATGCGGCCGTTCCCGGCGCCAGCCCGATAGAGACATGGCCACTCAGGGTCTGACCCACATTGTGCACGGCCAGCTGCGCCTGTTCACACTGACGCAGGATCGTGCGGGCATGGGTATATAAAATTTTTCCCGCTTCGGTAGGCGTTACGCCGCGCTTGGTGCGGATCAACAGTTGCTGGTCCATTTCGCCTTCCAGAGTCGCGACCTGCTGGCTCAGCGCAGGCTGCGCGATATGCAGCACTTCAGCCGCCTGGGTCAGGCTGCCGATATCGACGATTTTTACGAAGTATTTCAGTCGTCTTAAGTTCATGTTGCCCCCTGTTCGAAAATAGCGTGCCGGTAACGGCTGTGTTGTTAAACAGGTTTTGCAATATAGATGCCAGTTTTTTGCAGCGGGTGTATGTCTCTGCTAAGCGGCTGAAAATAAGGAAAGCCAATCACTGATGCCTGTTTTGAGACGGGGACAACGGTTTCCGATCTGCCCCATTCGGGGTATATCTGCACAATAATGGTGCATTCCGTTGGCAAAAACGTCACTTTGCTGGTTTTGTCAGCAAACAGTCTGAAGTGGGCGATACATCCTTTGACAAGGCGTACGGAGGTCGATAATATGCGCCCCGTTCACACGATTCCTCTGTAGTTCAGTCGGTAGAACGGCGGACTGTTAATCCGTATGTCACTGGTTCGAGTCCAGTCAGAGGAGCCAAATTTGAAAAGCCTGCTTTTAAAGCAGGCTTTTTGCTTTTCTGCGTTCGGTAAGTTTGTCGGGTGGCGCTCCGCTTACCCGACCTACGGTACTCAAGGCCCGGCAAGCGAAGCGCTACCAGTCATAGCAAGCTTCACCGGCATCCCCGACCGCCGTTCCAGTTCAGCGCCCGCCCCTTCACTTATCAGCTGCGTCCTTTGTGCGGCTGAAATGGGCAGCGGCACCTTATTTGTCGATTCAAATTCCGCGCGATTGCGTGAAAGCGGCTCGTGAACCTCTACCCAACGGCTACCGTCCGGCTCCGTGGTCACTTTTACGGGCTGATCGATAAGCTGTACCCGCGTCCCCACCGAAACGTTATCGAACAGGTATTTGATATCGTTATTACGCAGGCGAATGCAGCCCTGGCTGACGCGCAGACCAATGCCGAAATTTGAGTTGGTACCGTGGATCGCGTACAGCCTGCCGATATAAAGGGCATACAGCCCCATCGGGTTATCCGGCCCGGCGGGAACGAACGCGGGCAACGTTTTCCCTTCCTTCGCGTAAGCGCGTCGCGTATTTGGCGTGGGTGACCAGGTTGGGCCTTCCTGTTTGCGCTCAACGGCGGTTACCCAGTTACGCGGCGTTTCGCGCCCGGCCTGACCGATGCCAATAGGCAGCACCTCAACCGTGTTGCTGCCGGGTGGATAATAGTAAAGTCGCATTTCCGCGACGTTCACCACAATTCCCTCGCGCACCGTTGGCGGCAGAATAAGCTGCTGCGGCACCGCAAGCTGTGTTCCGGCTCGCGGTAAAAACGGATCCACCCCCGGGTTGGCTTCCAGCATATTGCTCAACCCCTGTCCGTGCTGCGCTGCAAACGCTTCGAGCGGCAGAGTATTGCCCTCAGGCACGGTGATGGTGATCGGCGCCCCCACCAGGCGGCTGCCCTCGGGAGGGAGGGGGTAGGTTACAGCAGATGCAGCGGGAACCAGAATACCAAGCGTAAAAACGAACGAGGCAAATCGAATCATAGTGTTCTGTACTCAGTCAAAGAGAAAGCCTGCCGGTGGGCAGGCTTAGCCTGCTCATTCAGTCATCTTTTCGTCGTGCGCCATCTCCGGGTAAGGACTTTTTCTGCTTCAACAATCATGAACATCGCAAACCCAATCAGGCAGGTAATGATCCAGTAGCGGAACGGTAGCGCTTCGGTACCGAACAGCATTTGCATGAACGGCGCATAGATGATCAGAAGCTGAAGGGCCAGAAGTACGCCGCTCACGATCCATATCCCCTTATTAGCCAGCAGACCTTTACTCAGGGAGAAACCGTCGGTGACGCGGCAGTTGAGCATGTAAAACCACTGGGCGGTGACCAGCGTTTGCAGCAACACGGTGCGGATGAACTCCGGCGAGTAGCCGCGAGGTTGCAGCCAGGCCTCCAGCACAAAGGCGCTGATGGCAATCATCAGGCCGACAAACACCACTCGCCAGATGGCATAACCGTCCATCACATGCAGGTTAGACTTACGCGGCGGCCGGTTCATGATGTCCTTCTCACCCGCTTCAAACGCCAGGCCAAACGACAGCGTTGCCGAGGTTGCCATGTTCATCCACAGGATCAGTACCGGTGTTAACGGGATCAGGTTCCCCGCCAGCAGGGCAATAATGATCAGCAGGGCCTGGGCGATGTTGCTCGGGATAACGAACAAAATGGTCTTTTTCAGGTTGTCGTAGACCCGACGCCCTTCATGGACCGCCCGGGCAATGGTGGCAAAGTTATCATCCGTTAACACCATATCGGCGGCTTCTTTGGTGACTTCAGTACCTTTGATCCCCATCGCGATGCCGACATCCGCCCGCTTCAGCGCAGGCGCATCGTTCACCCCGTCCCCGGTCATCCCGACCACTTCCTGCTTACTTTGCAGCGCCTGCACCAGGCGGAATTTATCTTCCGGGCTGGTTCGGGCAAAGATATCGTATTTTTGCGCCGCCTCGCTCAGCTGGTGGTCGTCCATCGCCTCCAGCTCGCGCCCGGTAATGGCGCTCGCCGCGTTGCCAATACCCAGCATCTGTCCAATGCTCATCGCCGTTTGTGGATGATCCCCGGTAATCATTTTCACGCGAATGCCCGCCTGCAAGCAGTCGGCAATGGCCGAAATGGCTTCCGGGCGCGGGGGATCCATCATGCCCGCAATGCCGAGCAGTATGACCCCTTCTTGCAGATCCGCATGCGTCAGCTCGCGCTGCCCGCTGGCGGCCGGTTTCCAGGCCGCAGCCACCATGCGCAATCCCTCGCGCGCATACTCTTCAATCTTCTCTTCCCAATAGTGCAGGTTGAACGGCTCCAGCCCGTTTTGGGTCTGCTGGTGCTGGCAAAGACGGAAAAGGACGTCCGGCGCACCGGTGATTAACATCACCTCTTCGTCGCCCAGGTGATAAAGGGTGGACATGTATTTATATTGCGAATCGAATGGGATTTTACTGCGCAATTCGGCGTCAATTGTCGGAAGCGGGATTTTGGCCGCCAGCACCTTCAGCGCGCCTTCAGTGGGCCCGCCGGTGATTTTCCACAGCCCCTGCTCATCTTTGATCAGCTGGCTGTCATTACAGAGATCGACGGTGCGCAGATAGCGCTCAAGCACAGACCCCTGGGTCACGGTGACCGGTGTTGGATCGTCAACAGGGTGAATAGCGCCCACCGGCTCGTAACTGTCTCCCTCCACGCGGTAGGTGGTGTCCGCGGTAATCACCGCTTTTACCGTCATCTCATTCATGGTCAGGGTGCCGGTTTTATCCGAGCAGATAACCGTCATCGCCCCCAGCGTTTCCACGGTAGGCAGCTTGCGAATAATCGCCTTGCGACGCGCCATCGCCTGCACGCCCAGCGAGAGGATGATCGAGATAATGGCCGGTAATCCTTCCGGCACCGCCGCCACCGCAAGGCTAATCAGCGACAGCACCAGCTCTGAAACGGGCATATCGCGGAAGATGAGGCTGAAAACGAACAGCGCCAGCATCATCACCAGAATGGTGATAAAAATGGTCTTGCCGAGCTTGTCCATTTGCACCATCAACGGGGTACGGTGTTTTTCAATGTCTGACATCATCTGGTTGATATGGCCGAGTTCGGTCTCCCCACCGGTTGCCACCACCAGCCCTTTTCCCCCGCCGGAGCTGACGGTGGTGCCCGAATACAGCAGATTGTAACGGTCACCTAACGGGAGTTCGCCGCTGAGCACATCGCTGCTTTTCTCCACTACCGTGGATTCGCCGGTGAGAATAGCTTCTTCCACCCGCAGGTTGTGCGCCTCTATCACGCGAAGATCGGCAGGAATGCGATCCCCGGCGCGTATCACCACGATATCTCCGGGCACCAGCGCTGTCGTCGGGATAGTTTCATGGTTGCCCTGCCGGATGACCACAGCCTCGCTGGAGAGCATATTACGAATGCTTTGCAGCGATTTCTCCGCATTGCTCTCCTGAATATGGCCAATCAGGGCGTTAATGATAGCCACCCCAAGAATGACAAACATATCCACCCAGTGTCCCATTATCAGCTTCAGCAGCGCCGCCGCCAGAAGGACGTAAATAAGGACATCGTTGAAATGGGCCAGAAAGCGCAGCCAGCCGGGTTTACCCGGTTTTTGCGGTAAGGCGTTTTCGCCGTATTTTTCCAGCCTGGCGGTCGCTTCTGTACTGCTGAGTCCGTCGAGGCTGGATTGGATATTTGTCAGGGTTTCATCAACGGTCTGTTGATAATACGGGCGGTGAGGCTTTTCTGTTATCATCGTTCCTTCCTCGGGTTCTTTTCAGAAATCACCTTGCTTTCATGTCATTAACGAATAACGAAAACAGGAACATGCGCATAACGAACGATACTCGCCGCCTCTGACCCTAATAAATGGGTTTGAATATTGGGATTACGCGATCCCACAATAATCGCACCGACGTTAAGTTCATCCGCCAGTTTGATTACCTCATCACGTATATTCCCGCTGCGAACATGCAGATGGACATTTGCTTCCGGCAGGTTGATTTTTTTTACCAGCGCAGCCAGTTTTTCTTTAGCATTATTAATCATATATTCATCCATCTTTCTCGCGTCTGCAATAAAACCGCGGGTCAGTTCCGCCGAGAACTTTGGCATAACGTACAGCAGATGGACATTACCCGATGCGCTTTGCGCCAGGAATTGGGCATGCTGTAGCGCTTTATCAGACAACGCTGTTTCGTATACATCCACCGGCACCAGAATCGTTTTATACATATCAAGCATCCTTTTTATAACCAACACAACAGTGAGTGAATCAGGAGAGATCGCATCAACCCCATGGGTACAGGCGTGAATGCCTTTTACGGAAAAAAGGAATGGATGCTATTAAACGTAGCACAGGAATATCAGGATGTTATTCAAAGGGGATACGCTATTGTAACGCTTGTTTCGCCTGAGTATGTCACGCCACTAATAATGGTTATTTAACATTTATTTATTCACCGACTATGCTCATAGTCAGGCATGCAACACGTTCATTCTCTTTATCCCGCGCCACCTTCAACCTCATGGAGGAATGCATGTACGGTTTAAGCCTGATTCGCCTTGGTTTGTTTATTGCGCTCGCCATTATCGCCAGCACAGCAATCGGTTTATTTACCTATGTGGTCGTCTCGGCCCTGGCAGAATAGCGCCACCCCAGCATTGATGACGAAATAAATAAAACAATTATTATCAGGGGAATACTGTGAAGCGCTACCTCTCTCTTCTGCCTGCTGTTTTATTGCTGCTGACGGCGTGCGATCCGAAATCCGACCGCGCCGCGCCCCTGCCGAAAATGGTAAAAGTCGCAGAGGTGGTGAAGGCTGGCAACGCGCAGCAGCGCGTCTTTCCCGCCCGTATCGAATCCGGCGACGCCACGGATCTTGCGTTCAAACGTGCCGGGCAGATTGAGACCCTGGACATTCGCCAGGGTGTCGTTGTCAAACAGGGGCAACGGCTCGCCAGTCTTAACGATCGCGAAGCCCGGCAGCGTCTGAACGACAGGCAAACGGCGGCGACCCTGGCTCAGCGGCAATTCGACCGCTTCCAGACCCTGGCAGGACGCCAGGCCGTGTCGAAGGCCGAGATGGATGTCCAGCGCGCAAACCGCGATTCTGCAAACGCCGCGCTTCAGATTGCACGCGAAGAATTGAGTCAGATGACGCTCGTCGCCCCCTTCAGCGGGACAGCGGCCAGCGTACATGTGCGAAACCATCAGGTCGTCTCAGCCGGCCAGCCCGTCGTCACATTGACCCGTACCGATCTGCTGGACGTGGTGTTCAGCCTTCCAGAGAACCTGTTTAACACCTTCGATATTCGCAATGCGCAATACAAACCGGTAGTGAGGATCAACGCCCTGCCCGGTCGCGAGTTTACCGCTGTGTACAAAGAGCACTCAGGCAGTAGCGACAGCAACACTTTGACCTGGCAGGTAATTTTAACCATGCCCCGCCCGGATGATTTTCCCGTCGTGGGCGGCGTCAGCGGAACAGTCACCATCAATTTAACCAACCTACCGGCGGGCGTCGGCAGTGAGGCGCTGGTGGTGCCGGTTGAAGCGGTCTTTAACCCGGATAACCGCCCGCGCAATGAGCCACACGTCTGGGTGGTGACGGGCGAAGGCGATACGTTGCACCTTGAAGATCGTAAGGTCAGCGTGGGGCAAGTCAGCGCTGAGGGGGTCATCATCGTCGGTGGGCTTAAGGCGGGTGAACGCGTGGTGGCCGCAGGCGTTGGGGAGTTACATCCCAACCAGCCGGTACGTATCTGGACGCGTGAACGGGGACTATAATGGATATCTCTCGTCAGTTTATCAGCAACCCGGTTCGCGTCTGGCTGACGATTTTGCTGCTGGGCGTAGGTGGCATTATTGCCCTGTTGAACATCGGCAGACTGGAAGATCCGGCGTTTACCATCAAAACGGCGGTGGTGATCACCCATTATCCGGGCGCGTCGGCGCAGCAGGTTGAGGAAGAGGTCACCCTGCCGCTGGAAAACGCGCTTCAGCAATTACCTTACCTGGATAACGTCAGCTCCATCTCCTCCAGCGGCCTGTCGCAGATCACGGTCAATATAGCCTCGCGCTACCACTCAAATGCGCTGCCGCAAATCTGGGATGAACTGCGTCGCCGGGTGGGAGATGCCGCCCGACAGTTTCCACCCGGCGTAGTGACCCCGTTTGTGAATGACGATTTTGGCGATGTGTTCGGCTTTTTCTTTGCCATTTCCGGCGATGAATTCAGCAATCCGGAACTGGTCCGGTATGCCGAGCAGCTGCGCCGGGAGTTGGTCCTCGTGCCAGGCGTGGGCAAAGTGGCCATCGGCGGAGCCCTCACCCAGCAGATTAACGTGGATATTTCTCTGAGCAAAATGGCCGCGCGCGGGATAACGCTGAACCAGCTTTCTGCCCAGCTCAGCAGGCTGAACGTGGTCTCCAGCGCGGGAGAGATCCCCTCCGGTACCGAGTCAATTCGTCTGCATCCTACCGGTGAATTCGAAAGTATTGACGAGCTGGCCGATCTCATCGTGACCCCGCCGGGCGTTGGGGCGGCTACCCGCTTACGGGATATTGCCACCCTGTCACGCGGGCTGGATGCCTCCCCTGCCAGCATCTACCATGCCAACGGCAGAAAAGCCGTCACCATGGGCGTCTCCTTTATCCCCGGCGTTAACGTGATCGACGTGGGAGATGCCCTGGAGGCGAAGCTTGAGCAGATGTCAGCCGAGAAACCGGCAGGTATCCACATCGACCTGTTTTACGATCAGGCGGCGGAGGTCGGGCATTCCGTCAACGGATTTATCATTAATTTCCTGATGGCGCTGGCGATTGTCGTCGGTGTGTTGCTGATCTTTATGGGCTTACGCAGCGGGATCATTATCGCCTTTTCCCTCGCGCTTAATGTGCTGGGTACGCTGCTGATCATGTATCTCTGGGGTATTGAACTACAGCGCATTTCACTGGGCGCGCTGATCATCGCCCTCAGCATGCTGGTCGA
Source organism: Enterobacter cloacae complex sp. GF14B (assembly GCF_004136805.1). Taxonomy (NCBI): domain Bacteria; kingdom Pseudomonadati; phylum Pseudomonadota; class Gammaproteobacteria; order Enterobacterales; family Enterobacteriaceae; genus Enterobacter; species Enterobacter cloacae complex sp. GF14B. The sequence goes on along the minus strand of NZ_QFRV01000054.1, from coordinate 17,992 downwards.
CAATGCCATTGTTATTGTCGAAGGGGTACTGATAGCCCGGCAGCAGGGCTCGTCCCTGATGAACGCCATTAGCAACATTATTCGCCGTTCTGCGCTGCCGCTGCTGGGTGCGACGGTGATCGCCATCCTGGCCTTTGCGCCCGTCGGGCTGTCGCAGGACTCTACCGGCGAATACTGTAAGTCGCTGTTTCAGGTTCTGCTGATTTCGCTCATGCTGAGCTGGTTCTCTGCCCTCACCATTACACCGGTGCTGATCAAATTGTGGCTGTTTAAACGGGACGCTGCGCCGCCAGAGGCCGACGAAACGGATCCCTATGACAAACGCATCTATCGGATCTATCAGGCGGTACTCAACGCGCTGTTACGGCGTAAAGCGCCAACGCTGGTGGTGATGACCGCACTGCTGGCAGCCGCCATCTGGGGCTTTGGCTCGGTGCGGCAGAACTTCTTCCCCTCCTCCAGCACGCCGATTTTCTTTGTCGACCTCTGGCTCCCTTACGGTACCGACATTAAATGGACCGAGAAGATGACCGGTGATATCGAGAAAACCATTAACGGCCAGCCTGGTGTGGAAACCACGGTCTCGACGATTGGTCAGGGAAGTATGCGATTTATTTTGACCTACAGCGGACAGCGGCAGTACAGCAACTATGCGCAAATCATGGTGAGAATGGACGACCAGCGTAACATCCCCGCCCTGACCCGCCACGTTGATGAGTACATCGCCCGGAACTATCCGCAGGTTAACGCCAGCACGAAGCGGGTGATGTTTGGCCCCTCCGGCGACAGCGCTATTGAAGTGCGTATTAAAGGCCCCGATCCCGACAGGCTGCGTCTGATCGCCAGCCAGGTAGACAACATTCTTACGCGCGATCCGGCGACGGACAGCGTCAGGAACGACTGGCAAAACCGCAGCAAAGTGATCCGCCCGCAGTACGTCACCGCGCTCGGACGTGAGCTTGGCGTGGATAAGCAGGACGTCGATAACGCACTGGAGATGAATTTCTCCGGCAGCCGGGCAGGACTGTACAGAGAAGGAAGCGATCTGTTACCCGTGGTGGTGCGCCCGCCGGAAAGCGAGCGGCTGGACGCCAACCACCTGAACAACGTCCTGGTCTGGAGCCAGACCCGGCAGCAGTATATTCCGCTGAGCAACGTCGTCAGCGGCTTCGCGCTGGAGTGGGAAGATCCGCTGATCCTGCGTCGCGACCGCTCGCGCGTGCTGACCGTGCAGACCGACCCTGACCCGCTAAGCCAGCAAACGTCCGGCGATATTCTCGCCCGCGTGAAGCCGCAAATAGATGCCCTGCCCCTGCCTCACGGCTACAGCATTGAGTGGGGCGGGGACGCGGAGAATTCCAGCGAAGCGCAGCAGGGGCTATTTACTACGCTGCCGATCGGGTATCTGGTGATGTTTGTGATCACGGTGCTGATGTTCAGTTCGGTGAAAAACGCCGTCGCTATCTGGCTGACCGTGCCGCTGGCGCTGATCGGCGTGACGCCGGGGTTTTTAATTACCGGCATCCCCTTTGGCTTTATGGCGTTGATTGGCCTGCTGAGCCTGAGCGGGATGCTGATCCGCAACGGCATTGTGCTGGTGGAAGAGATAGAGCAGCAGAAAGCGCAGCAGGATCAGCACAGTGCGATCGTTTACGCCGCCACGTCGCGCCTGCGTCCCATCCTCCTCACCGCCTTTACGACCGTACTCGGCCTCGCCCCTCTGCTGCTGGATGTGTTCTTCCAGAGCATGGCCGTTGTGATTATGTTTGGGCTTGGGTTTGCTACAATCCTGACGCTGCTGGTACTCCCCGTAATTTACGCGTGTTTCCATCGTAAGGACGAAGCTGAACAACAATGAATGCGACAGGGCTGAACATCATCAAGACGCTGGGCTGTATGACGGCGGTGACCTTCTTCACCATCTACAATACCTGGGATCGGTACGATTATGACTATCACTGGATCCTCGGCTTTTTAACGTTTATCTCGACCATTGCCACGCCGCTGTTTTTTGTGGTTGCAGGGTATCTGGACGGGCAATCCCGACACGGCACGCGCTGGCAGCTGGATAAGATCAAACGCCTGGTGATCGTCTTTCTGTTCTGGGTAACGATTTACTACCTGTGGGAACCCTATCAGCGCGGATATCTGATCCAGCCCTGGTTCGTGTTCGCGTTTATCGTGATTTACACGTTTCACCCGGTGGTGGAGCGGCTCAGCCAGCGACGAATGCTCTTTTGCGGGGTGATTGCCGCCCTGCTGCTTTTTTCTTACGGGTACGATTTGCTGTCGGCCCTCTATCCTGATGCCCACGTCCTTTCATTGTCGCCGCAGTATCGCCTGTGGACGTGGCTGCTGTTTTATCTGACAGGCCAGCTCTTTTGCGATCCGCAGATCGCGGCGTGGATCGGCCGCAAAAACGTGGTCGGGGCCGCGGTGATTGCGATACCGTTTATCTATCTCTTCACATGGTTTTACGAACGGCACTTCTTTTTTGCGCTATTTAAAGCAGACAGAAACGCCTTTATCCTCACCGGATCGCAAATTTACATTCTGATTATTGCCCTGGTGATTGCGGCAAATGGCGTGCGGTTTCGCCGCAATGCGGAGTTTAAAGAGTCCGTGCTGGCCGCCATTAGCAAAACGATGACCGGGGTCTATATCATGCACTACTCGGTGTTTCACCTGCTGACCGCGCTCATTCCGGTGACGTCCCTCAGCACCAAACTTGTTCTGATTGTGCTTACCTTTGTTACGTCGGTCCTGTTTTCGCTGCTGATCCTGTCCAACGCAGTGGCCAAAAAAGTGATCACCCTCTAAAAGCCCAGGCGCAGCCAGGCAAACAGCACGTTGCCGTTGTTGTAGGTCCCGGGAATATACGTGAACTGGACGGTGACACGCTTATATCCGGCAGAGAAAAGCGGGAAGATAAACGGCAGCGGGACATAGTTGGCAAAGTCGTCGCGCGCGGTGATCCCCGCGGCGGCCCCGAGCCCCAGACGGAAATCTTTTGCGTTATCCAGATACCACCCCTTCTCCCAGCCGTAACCCATCGCGGGCTGCCACTCGTTGTGGGAATCTTTAAACATCATGGCAAACAGCGCGCTCCAGTTGCCCTCGTCGTTGTAGCGAGACACGCCCAGCCCCCCGCCCCACGGCATTTCGTTGTAATTATCCGTTTTCTCTTTGTCATACATGAAGCGTGCATGCCAGCTCAAAAACGGAAGGTAGAGATCGTAACGATCCGGCTGTTCCCAGGTTTGCGCAATATCGTCCGTTACTGCATCCCACCAGCGATGAATACGCTGTTCGCCATAGACTTTCGGCTCCGCATGCAGCGGAGATACGACTAAAAACAGGACTACCCACAGTGCAGGAAAGAGGCGTTGCATCGTTATTCCCTCAGCTTACGTCACACAGCGATCATTATTACTGTAAACCATTCAGCCCTAACCGGAGCCAAACAGGCTGATTTATGTTGTCGCCCGATAAGATGAAATTTATTTATTCTGCGCTTTCAGGAAAGATAAAAACGTTTTCTCAGGCCGCGTGTCGCGGTAGTCTCATACGTTCCGCCAATATGACGGCCGTGATGTGAGTAACCTTTCCTTATACCAATAATTAAAAATCAGTACAGACAGGACAACTATGGACTCCACCCTTATCTCCGCTCGCCGCAACGAGGAGACACCCTCGCTTAACCGCGCCCGCCGCGCCGCTTTAGGTAGCTTCGCAGGCGCCGTCGTCGACTGGTATGACTTTCTGCTCTACGGTATTACCGCTGCGCTGGTCTTTAACCGTGAATTCTTTCCCCAGATCAGCCCCGCCATGGGTACGCTTGCTGCGTTTGCCACCTTCGGTGTCGGTTTTCTGTTTCGTCCGCTGGGCGGGATAATTTTCGGCCACTTCGGCGATCGCCTTGGCCGGAAACGTATGCTGATGCTCACCGTGTGGATGATGGGTATTGCCACCGCGCTAATCGGTATTTTGCCCTCCTTTGCATCGATTGGCTGGTGGGCCCCGGTGTTGCTGGTGACGCTGCGCGCCATTCAGGGCTTTGCCGTTGGCGGCGAATGGGGCGGTGCGGCATTGCTGTCCGTGGAAAGCGCGCCGAAGAACAAGAAAGCGTTCTACAGCAGCGGCGTGCAGGTAGGTTATGGCGTGGGTCTGCTGCTCTCCACGGGCCTGGTGTCGCTAATAAGCCAGCTCACGACAGACGAGCAGTTCCTGAGCTGGGGCTGGCGTATTCCGTTTATCTTCAGCATTGTGCTGGTCGTGGTGGCCCTGTGGATCCGTAACGGCATGGAAGAGTCGGCTGAGTTTGAGCGGCAGCAGCGCGAAAAACCGGTCGCCAAAAAACGGCTGCCAGTGATGGAAGCGCTGGTGCAGCACCCTGGCGCTTTTCTGAAAATTATCGCCCTGCGCCTGTGCGAACTGCTGACGATGTATATCGTCACCGCCTTTGCCCTCAACTATTCCACGCAAAACCTCGGCCTTCCGCGGGAATTGTTCCTGAATATTGGCCTGGTGGTGGGCGGGATCAGCTGCCTGACCATCCCCTGCTTCGCCTGGCTGGCGGATCGCTTTGGCCGTCGACGGGTGTATATCACCGGGGCGCTCATAGGCACACTTAGCGCCTGGCCGTTCTTTATGGCCCTGGAGGCACAGTCGGTCTTCTGGATTGTCTTCTTCGCGATCATGCTTGCGAACATCGCTCACGATATGGTGGTCTGCGTGCAGCAGCCGATGTTTACCGAGCTGTTTGGCGCAAGCTACCGCTACAGCGGCGCGGGCGTGGGATATCAGGTGGCGAGCGTGGTCGGCGGCGGGTTTACGCCGTTTATCGCCGCCGCGCTGGTGACGTTCTCCGGCGGTAACTGGCATAGCGTGGCGATTTATCTGCTGGCGGGTTGCCTGCTTTCTGCTGCCACCGCCCTGTTGATGAAGGAAACCGCGCACAGCTGATCTCCTCACTTTTGTTTCACAGGCGTGTGACATACTATCGGGTATAGCCGCACACCTGTGGAACAAGGAGACAGACATGAATAATAAGGGCTCCAGCCTGACCCCGGCTCAGGCGCTGGAAAAACTCGACGCGCTGTATGAACAGTCCGTCAATGCACTGCGCAGCGCCATCAGTGACTATATCGAAACAGGGAAACTTCCCGATGAAAAGGCCAGAACCCAGGGCCTTTTTGTTTATCCATCGCTCTCTGTCACCTGGGACGGTAGCGCCAGCAGCAATCCGAAAACCCGCGCCTATGCGCGTTTCACCCACTCCGGCTGTTACAGCACAACCATCACGCGACCTGCGCTGTTCCGCCCCTACCTGGAAGAGCAGCTTACCCTGTTGTATCAGGATTACGGCGCGCATATCAGCGTTGAGCCGTCCCTGCACGAGATCCCTTACCCGTACGTGATAGACGGCTCAGCGCTGACGCTGGATCGCTCCATGAGCGCAGGGCTGACCCGTCATTTCCCGACCACTGAGCTGTCGCAGATTGGCGATGAGACGGCGGACGGGATCTATCACCCGGCAGAGTTTTCACCGCTGTCGCACTTTGATGCCCGCCGTGTCGATTTCTCGCTGGCACGCCTGCGCCACTACACCGGCACGCCAGCCGAACATTTCCAGCCGTTCGTGCTGTTTACCAACTACACCCGCTATGTAGACGAATTTGTCCGCTGGGGCTGTAGCCAGATCCTCGCCCCGGACAGCCCTTACGTCGCCCTCTCCTGCGCGGGCGGGATCTGGATCACCGCCGAAACCGAAGCACCGGAAGAGGCCATCTCCGACCTGGCGTGGAAAAAGCACCAGATGCCCGCCTGGCACCTGATCACCGCCGACGGTCAGGGCATTACGCTGATTAACATCGGCGTTGGCCCGTCGAATGCGAAAACCATCTGCGACCATCTGGCGGTACTGCGCCCGGACGTCTGGCTGATGATCGGCCACTGCGGCGGCCTACGTGAAAGCCAGCTGATTGGCGATTACGTCCTCGCCCACGCTTATCTGCGTGACGACCATGTTCTTGACGCGGTTCTGCCGCCGGATATTCCTATCCCGAGTATCGCGGAAGTGCAGCGCGCTCTGTACGACGCCACCAAAGAGGTGAGCGGCATGCCGGGTGAAGAGGTGAAACAGCGCCTGCGTACCGGTACGGTCGTTACCACCGACGATCGTAACTGGGAGCTGCGCTATTCCGCCTCCGCCCTGCGTTTCAATCTTAGCCGTGCGGTCGCAATCGATATGGAAAGCGCCACCATTGCCGCGCAGGGCTACCGCTTCCGCGTCCCTTACGGCACGCTGCTGTGCGTGTCCGATAAACCGCTGCACGGCGAGATCAAACTGCCGGGCCAGGCGAACCGTTTTTACGAAGGGGCGATCTCAGAGCACCTTCAGATTGGTATTCGCGCCATCGATTTACTGCGTGCAGAGGGCGACAAACTGCATTCCCGCAAGCTGCGCACCTTCAATGAGCCACCGTTCCGCTGATAACAAGGACACATCACGCATACCACTCACCCGGCCTGGGATTTCGTAGGTCGGGTAAGGCGAAGCCGCCACCCGACAATTTCACGAACGCAGAAAAGCAAAAAGCCTGCTTTAAAAGCAGGCTTTTTAAATTTGGCTCCTCTGACTGGACTCGAACCAGTGACATACGGATTAACAGTCCGCCGTTCTACCGACTGAACTACAGAGGAATCGTGTGAACGGGGCGCATATTATCGATGCGCCCTGAGGATGTCAAAGGGTGAATGCAGATTTTCAATCGTTTGCCGATTTATTCTCCACTTCGCACATTTGTCAGGCACTTGCCGTTTCCGAAACCTCCTGCTCCGGTTTTTTTCGCGGATATTTCCACAGCCAGCGCCCGCTCACCATGCGCCAGTAGAACAGCGCGCCGCGCACGGCCCAGTCAAGGAACATCCCCAGCCAGACGCCGACAACGCCCATACCTAACATCACCCCCAGCGTGTAGCCCGCCACGACGCGACAGCCCCACATGCCGAGCATGGAGACCCACATCGCAAACCGGGCATCGCGCGCCCCTTTCAGCCCGGCAGGAAGTACCCAGGACGCGGCCCAGATTGGCATAAACGCCGCGTTGAGCCAAATGAGCACCTTCACGACCTCTTTCACGTCGTTTTCATGCGTATAGAACGAGGCCATCAGCCCGGCAAAAGGCGCAGTTCCCCACGCAATCGCCGTCAGTCCAATGGTTGAAAGCCAGAAGACATGCCGAAGCTGCCGTTCCGCCTGCCCTATCTGCCCCTTTCCGAGACGTCTGCCGGTGATGATCGTCGACGCCGACCCCAGCGCGTTTCCCGGCAGGTTAATGAGTGAGGCAATGGAGAAGGCAATAAAGTTGCCGGCGATGACGTCTGTTCCCATCCCGGCAACAAACATCTGCGTCAGCAGTTTCCCGCCGTTAAACAACACGGATTCGATGCTGGCCGGGATCCCGATCCCCATCACTTCCCAGATGATGGCGAAGTTAAGCGGACGGAAATAACTTTTCAGCGTCAGGCGCAGCGATGGCGTAATTCCCGCCATCAGTACGCCAATTATCGCTGCCGCACCAATATAGCGGGAAATGGTCAGCCCTAAACCCGCGCCGACAAAGCCCAGCCCCTCCCAGGAAAAGACGCCATAAATCAAAACGCTGCTGATAATGATGTTCAGGATGTTCATGCCGCCGTTGATCAGCAGCGGGATTTTGGTATTCCCTGCTCCACGAAGCGCACCGCTACCAATCAGCGCGATGGCAGCCGCCGGATAACTCAGCACCGTCATTTCCAGGTAGGTGAGAGCCAGATCCTTCACCTCACTGGTCGCTTCTCCCGCGACAAAGTCGATAATTTCTTTGCCGTAATAATGGATAACCGCCGCAAGGATGATCGAAAAGAGGGTCATGATCATCAGCGACTGTCTGGCCGCTTCGCGGGCACGCTTCGGATCGAGCTTACCCAGGCTAAACGCCACCACCACCGTCGTACCGAGATCGATAGCGGCAAAGAAGGACATCACCACCATATTGAAACTGTCCGCCAGCCCTACCCCGGCCATAGCTTCTTTACCGAGCCAGCTCACCAGGAATGTGCTCAGCACGCCCATCAACAGGACGCAGGTATTCTCCAGGAAAATAGGCACAGCAAGGGGGGTGATTTCACGCCAGAAGAGAACTCGATAACTCTTACGTTTTGCATACCAGGGCGTGCGCATAATCGCCTGGCGTAGGGGTGCGGTGACGTTCAAAATGGACCTTAGCGAGAAAGTTGAAACTCCATTTCAAATGATGGGGCAGAAATGCGTATCCTGCAAAGTATTTTCCATAAAATTATGTTTGGATTTACAACAAAATGACGACAGAATCATCAAACAAACGCTTTTGCCTGAGATCAGGTTTGACAAAAGTTTTTTCGCCGCTAAGATAAGCCTCCACAACGATTCCTCTGTAGTTCAGTCGGTAGAACGGCGGACTGTTAATCCGTATGTCACTGGTTCGAGTCCAGTCAGAGGAGCCAAATTTAAAAAGCCTGCTTTTAGAGCAGGCTTTTTGCTTTTTTGCGTTCGGTAAAATTGTCGGGTGGCGGCTTCGCCTTACCCGACCTACGTGATAACAGTCCTGTAGGCCCGGTAAGCGCAGCGCCACCGGGCAACAGAGTGTGCGATTACTCGCCTTTCGCGTCGACGTTTTTGATTTCGCCCATCACTTTCAGCTTCTTGGAGATGTCGCGACGCTCTTTGGACAGCTCAGCGTTTTTGATGATGTAGTCATCAACGCGATCTTCATAATCGCTCTTCATGCTGGCGATGATGCCCTGAATAGCTTCAACGCTCATACCTGGCTTGATGTAGTCGCTCAGGTTGTCCAGCAGCAGGACACGTTTCTGGTTGTCACGGATCTTCTTCTCTACGTCCTGGATTTCGCGCTGTAGCTTGTTTTTGCGGCGGAACAGGCGGACGAACTCCAGAACATCCTGGAACGAAGGCTTGGTAGTTTCCATTTTTACACCCCTGATAATGTGAGATTCGGATTCGTTAAAGCAACCGTTTTAACAGACAGCGGCTGCGAATGACAATGAGTATATCGTTTAAAACCATCATAACCCTAATTGTTGCTGAATCGAAGCAGCAGGCATCACATACGCTTTTTATTTGCGCAGAGCCCGGCAAATCAGCTGCGATAACAACTCCAGCTGCCGCGCCAGCTCCATACTCAGCCAGACATAACCATGGATGGGCGTTTCCGCCACATTGTCGCCCTGGCGCTCATTCATCAGCTGTTTGAGCTCGGCGACGATTTCGTTCAGCCGCTCGCTGTTCGCCCGTATTGGCTGCGGGTTACCTTCATAGAGCGCATGAGCGATGGTCAGCAGGGTTTGTTGCGTCATCTGCTGCGTCTCTTTCAGCGTATGCGCGTTGAGCATCAGAAGATGGCTGGGGCGTGAGGCCCAGTGGGCATTGATTTGCAGTTCAAGCATACAGACCAGATTACGGCTGACCGTCTGAATAGCTTCAAAGATGGCTTTCTGGATATGGGTTTCTTTGCTTGCTGGCGTAATTAACCCGCGCATTTTGACCACATCATTGAGGATTTTTTGCAGATGCTTTTCCAGCCGCGGACGCTCAATCAGATTCGGCGAAAACCCGGCCTGGTAGACCCGGTTAAATGCCGTGACGTAGTTTGCCATCTGAATGCGCCAGTGCAGGAAGGCGCGCTGCGGCCAGATGCCGGTAAACAGCATGGCGAGCAACGAGCCGAGGATCACGTCCCCGCTTCGCCACAATGCGGTGGTCATATCGCCCGCAGGTGCGCCGACCACAACCGCGAGCGTAATGCCAATCAGCAGCGCCTGATACGGTTTCTTGCCGAGGGCCAGCCATCCGCAAAGAAACATCGCCACCGCGCACCACAGCAACATGAACGGAAATGAAATCAGCTCCAGCTTCAGGGCGATAAGCCCAAGCGCTGAGCCTAAAACGGTACCGCCTATACGTTCGAAAGCGCGCGGGACCACGTTCCCCCAGAATGAGATCGGCCCCATCACCACCACCAGCGTGATCAGCGGCCACGTCCCTTCCGGGATATCCAGCAAACGAACCAGTACGAAGGTCAACACAAACGCCAGCGCAATGCGGCAACCGTGCACCACGCGATAATGTTTGTATAACCGAATTTCAAAAGGGGTTAATGACTTGTCGGGGCGCACACCCGTCTCCAGCTCTACGGCAAACCACAATTGTACTGTGTTTTCAGCCGGGTGGATCGCGCCCGGCTGAAAAACCCTGCGTTTCGCAGGATTATCCCACTTTGTGCTCTACCGGTACAAACATCTCAATATCCCAGTAGCCGTCAGCATTGCCATCGTTCAGATAGCGTTCGAAGCAGGGTTTTGCTGCAATCTGGAATTTGCTGTCTTCCAGCAGGGAGTTGAAGAACTGATACCATGGAGTAGCGAAATCATGATTTTCAACGCGCGCGGCGGCAATAGCATACTCTCCGGCAGCAATTTCGGTCATCATCACCCCTTCGCTGTTTTCAGGAATAGTGAAATCGTCTACTACCGTTACGGCGGTAACGCAGCGGAGCTTTTCTGCCGGCACGTCATCCGGATTGTCATAATAAACGGCCACCCACTCCTGCGGCTGAATATGACGACCATCTACCCACATGACCAGCTGTTCAAATCCCTGCTTGACCGTCTTTTCCCACGGCCCCACGAGATGAAAGCCTGCAATCGTACGTTTCTGTTGCTGCCTGATGCTGTAGTCCATGCTGCCTCCGTTTATTACTGTATATATATACACTGTAAAGCAGAATCGAGATTATCGGCAATCCAGGAGTGTTTATTATGTGAGCAGACTCGCAACACTGCCAGTCTGCCCGAAAAGGTCAGAGTTTATGATGCAGATAATCGCCAAGACGGGAGAAAAGCCCACCCTTTTCAACGCTTTCCAGCGTAACCAATGGCCAGTGCGCGACCACCTTGTCACGATCGTACAGCTGGATCTCCCCTACCCGCTGATGCGCGGCGATCGGCGCTTCCAGCTCTTTTTTATCCATCACGTATTTCGCCTTGATGTTCGGCACTTCCGATTTGGGTAATGCCAGCCAGAAGTCCTGATCCGTGCCCAGCGCGATCTGCTCTTTATCGCCGTACCAGATGCGCTCGGTTCCCACTTTTTTACCGTTATGCAGGATCTGCACCGTATCAAAATTTTGCTGTCCCCAGTGCAGCAGCTTGCGCGCCTGATCTTCACGTCCTTTCGGGCTGTCTGCCCCCATCACCACCGCAATCAGTCGACGCTGACCGTCCACCGCTGAGGCAATCAGGTTAAAGCCCGCGCCCGAGGTGTGTCCCGTTTTCAGGCCATCCACGTTCATGGTCTTATCCCACAGCAGGCCGTTGCGGTTCTGCTGGGTGATGCCGTTCCAGGTCAGGCTCTTCTCGCTGTACATGTGGTAGAACTCAGGCTCGCCGTGAATGATGGCCCGGGAAAGCACGGCGAGATCGTAGGCGGAGCTGTGCTGACCCGGTGCATCCAGCCCGTGTACGGTTTCGAAGTGGGTATCGCGCAGGTTCAGTTTTTCAACATAGTCATTCATCATCCTGACGAACTGCGGCTGACCGCCCGCCACGTGATCCGCCAGCGCCACGCAGGCATCATTGCCGGAATCAACAATCAGGCCGCGGCTGAGATCGCGCACGGAAACCCGATCGCCCTCCTTCAGAAACATCAGCGACGAACCGTCAAAGACCGGATTGCCTTTTGCCCAGGCGTCACGTCCGACCGTCACAATGTCATCGGGGCTGATGCGGTGGCTATCAATGGCGCGATCGACAACGTACCCCGTCATCAGTTTGGTCAGGCTCGCCGGATTGCGCTGCTGATGTTCGTTGCCCGCCGTTAAGATTTGACCCGTGGTGTAATCCATCAATACCCAGGAGCCAGCCTGGATGGCAGGCGGCTGAGGTGAAAAATCCAGCGGCTCGGCAGCCAGCGCGGATGAAATACTCGAAGCGAGTAAAGAAACAGCAATAAACAGACGGCGTTTCAACGGTATATCCTCAGGTCAGTAAAAATCGATGACCTTTTTACGGGAGTTCTGATGTCGTTACCTGCCTTAATTGCAAAAAAATGTGACAACACGCAGGTTTTTTCGGAACAAATCTCGCAAATTTCTTGCCTGACGGTGCTTTTTGTTCGGACTGCTCACCCCAATCGTTTACCATAGAGACGTCAATTTTTAACAGGATGAGATTACTGGTGTCTGACTCTGCCGCGCGCCCGACTTTTTTGTTCCACGATTACGAAACCTTTGGCACCCATCCGGCGCTGGACCGACCGGCGCAGTTTGCGGCTATCCGTACCGATGACGAATTTAACGTCATCGGCGAACCCGAGGTGTTTTACTGTAAGCCCGCCGATGACTATCTGCCGCAGCCGGGCGCGGTGATGGTGACGGGCATCACGCCTCAGGAAGCGCGGGATAAAGGCGTTAGCGAAGCAGAATTTGCCCGTCGCATCCACGACCTGTTCACGGTGCCCAATACCTGCGTGGTGGGTTACAACAATATCCGTTTTGACGATGAAGTGACGCGCAATATCTTCTACCGCAACTTCTACGATCCGTATGCCTGGAGCTGGCAGAACCGTAATTCACGCTGGGATTTGCTGGATATCATGCGCGCCTGCTATGCGCTGCGCCCGGAGGGGATTAACTGGCCGGAGAACGACGACGGCTTGCCGAGCTTCAGGCTCGAGCACCTGACGCGGGCCAACGGCATTGAGCACAGCAATGCCCACGACGCGATGGCAGACGTTTACGCGACCATCGCTATGGCGAAACTTGTAAAAACCGCGCAGCCGCGCCTGTTTGAGTATCTGTTGAGCCATCGCAGCAAGCAAAAGCTGATGACGCTAATTGACGTGCCGCAGATGAAACCGCTGGTGCATATTTCAGGGATGTTCGGTGCATGGCGCGGGAATACAAGCTGGGTGGCGCCGCTTGCCTGGCATCCGGACAACCGTAACGCCGTCATCATGGTGGATCTCGCCGGAGATATCTCCCCGCTGCTTGAGCTCGACAGCGACACCTTACGTGAACGGCTCTATACGCCGAAAGAGGCGCTGGGTGACCTGCCAGCCGTACCGGTAAAACTGGTGCACATTAATAAGTGCCCGGTGCTGGCGCAGGCCAACACGCTACGCCCGGAAGACGCCGACCGGCTGGGGATTAACCGTCAGCACTGCCTCGATAACCTGAAAGTGCTGCGCGACAACCCGCAGGTGCGCGAGAAAGTCGTCGCCATTTTTGCCGAAGCAGAGCCGTTCGTGCCGTCTGAGAATGTGGATGCGCAGCTTTATAACGGCTTCTTCAGCGACGCCGATCGCGCGGCGATGAATATCGTGCTGCAAACCGACCCGCGTAACCTGCCCGCGCTGGATATCACCTTCGCAGATAAGCGCATTGAGAAGCTGATGTTTAATTATCGCGCGCGCAACTATCCCGGCACGCTGGATGAAGCAGAGCAGGAGCGCTGGTTACAGCATCGGCGCAACGTGTTTACGCCGGAGTTTCTTAATAGCTACGCCCAGGAGCTGGAGATGCTTTACGGTCAGTATGAAGGGAATGCTGAGAAGCAGGCGCTGCTGAAAGCGCTGTTCCAGTATGCGCAAGAGATTGTCTGAATAGCGGGTACAAAAAAGCCGGAGGCGATGTCTCCGGCTTTTTTTTTGCCCGATGGCGCTTCGCTTACGCGGGCCTGCGGGGTATTTAGGTCGGGTAAGACGTAGCCGCCACCCGACGCAGTCTTACGCGACGTCTTCGTACTGAGGAACCGGGTTGCGGAAGCTCTTCGTCACACAGGCCAGGTAAACCAGGCCGATACCTGCCCAAATCAGGCCAAGCACCATTGAGCTCTCTTCCAGGTTAACCCACAGCGCGCCCACGGTCATAGCACCACACATCGGCAGGAACAGATACTGGAAGTGGTCTTTCAGCGTCTTGTTACGCTTTTCACGGATCCAGAACTGTGAGATCACCGACAGGTTAACAAAGGTAAACGCCACCAGCGCACCAAAGTTAATCAGCGCCGTTGCCATCACCAGGTCAAAGTTAATCGCCAGAAGCGCGATCGCACCGACCAGAATGATGTTCATCGCCGGGGTACGCCAAGTTGGATGCACGTAGCCGAAGAAGCTTTTCGGGAATACGCCATCGCGGCCCATAACGTACATCAGACGCGCAACGCCTGCATGCGCGGCCATACCGGACGCCAGTACGGTGATGGTGGAAAAGATCAGCGCGCCGACCTGGAACGCTTTACCCGCCACATAGAGCATAATTTCCGGCTGAGAAGCATCCGGATCTTTGAAGCGAGAGATATCCGGGAAGTACAGCTGGAGGAAATAGGTCGAGAAAATAAAGATCAGGCCACCAATCAGCGCCGTCAGGAAGATTGCACGCGGAATTACTCGCTCTGCATCTTTCGTTTCTTCAGACAGGTTGCTGATACCGTCAAAACCGGTAAAGGAGAAGCACAGAATCGTCGCCCCGGTAATCATCGGGATCACATGCGCATCACCAGACCAGAACGGCTTGCTGCTCGCCAGAGTGCCCGCGCCTTCACCGTGGAACACACCGTAAATCACCATGCCGAGGATCACGGCAATCAGTACAACCTGAAGCACAACGATAACGGAGTTAAAGTTGGCAACGGACTTGATGCTGCGAAGGTTGAAGGCCGTCATAAAGGCCACCAGCGCCACGACGAACATCCAGGATGGAATCGATGGCACCAGCGCTTCAAAATAAATTTTTGCCAGCAGAATGTTGATCATCGGCGCGAACAGATAGTCGAGCAGCGAAGACCAGCCCACCATAAAGCCTACCGTCGGGCTGATGGATTTCTGGGCATAGGTGTAGGCGGAACCGGCAGACGGATAACGGCGCACCAGTTTACCGTAGCTGAGCGCGGTAAAGAGGATCGCAATCAGTGCAAAGCCGTAAGCCGTCGGCACATGACCGTCCGTGAGGCCTGAAACGATACCGAATGTATCGAACAGCGTCATCGGTTGCATATAGGCAAGGCCCATCATGACAACCGGAATCAACGTAAGCGTTTTACGTAATTCCACGCGAGAGGTGTTTGGAGTTGCGTTATGCGACATAGTTATTCTCCTTTACGGTGATAACCGCCACGTAAGCGAAAAATTGCCCCATTTCTTTCTTCCTCAGCGACAACAACTGTCGGATTTTAGTAAGTATCTATCCGGTACGAAGCCCGGCCTCTTGGTTTTTAGTTTCGTTTCGTACATGCAAAAAAAAATAACCGACGCCTTTTATATCGTCGATTATTTATTTGTTTGCAGCGGCGGCATTTTGCCCTATTCAAGATACAAAAGGCAATACATTGAGAAACCTGCCCATAAAATAATTTTTCTAACTGGTTGATTTACCATCATCTGCCTGAGTGTAAACTGTCGCGATAGCACTATTTGCTAAAATTTCGTCTCGCCACCAGGCGCTGGCAAGGCCGGCGGTCTGTTCATTCCAGCCCACCCATACCGATTCGTTACTGCTCTGCGCTAAAACTTGTTTTTCCACCAGCGCTCCGCTGTCAATAAACCGCTGCGCTAAATAACGGGGAAGGTAACCGCACCCCAGGCCGCTTATTTGCAGCTCCAGCTTGGTTTTAAAATCAAAAACGGTGATGGCCTCCTGCTCATCCAGCAGCTGCGATGAAATGCCGCACTCGGGGCGAGAACTGTCTCCAACCACAATGGCACGATAGTTTTTAATGACGCGTCGGGTAACCGGCTCCGGTTCATTCGCCAGCGGGTGATGAGGCGCAACGGCAAAAACCTGCTCCAGAACACCCAGCCGCGCAAAACCAAATTCGCTCAACTGGGGAGGCTCATGCAGCGCGCCAACGATGATATCCGCCCTGCCCTGCGTCAGGGCCTCCCAGGAACCGCCCAGCACGCCATTGATAAAAACCAACCGCGTGACGCTGTGGCGCTGATAGAACGCCTCAATAAGCGGGGTAAGCAGGGAGAAAGGGAATGTATCATCAACCCCAATCACCAGCTCATTTTCCCAGCCCTGATGAAGTTTGACGGCCTGTTTTTCCAGCTCGCGAACCGTATGCAGCACGTCACGCCCTTTTTCCAGCAGCATCTGCCCTGTACGGGTGAAACGCGCGCGATGCCCGGTGCGGTCAAGGATTTGGATATTAAGATCGCTCTCGAGCTTTTGCACGGTGTAGCTCAGAGCCGAAGGGGTTTTATAGAGCTTCGCCGAGGCGGCGGCAAAGCTCCCCTCTTTTTCCAGCGCATCCAGAATAACAAGAACATCCAGCAGCGGTTTCATCTTCGCCCCCTTGCGGTGTGCGATTGTCTCCGCCGGCGCAATTATTCCATGGGCATTACCAGCGGATCGGGATACTGATATTCAAATCCCAGTTCATGGCAAATACGATTGCCATCAATAATTTTGCCTTTGCGCTCCCCCTGCGCATCACTGAATACCGGCGGCGCCAGACCAAGCTGGCGCGCCATCAGCGGATAAAAGGTGCTGCGCGGCGGATGCGAAGGCGCACATATATTATAGATGTGCCCCCCTTTCGGAGCCTGTAAAAGCAGTTCTATTGCACCGATAACATCCTCAAGGTGCACAAGATTAACCCCGTGCTGGCCATCCGGCGCGGATTTACCGGCAAAGAAGCGTCCCGGATGACGCCCCGGCCCCACCAGCCCGGCGAGGCGTAAAATATCCACCTGCGTGCCAGGCAGATTGTGCAGCCAGTCTTCCAGCTCTTTCAGCACCCGGCCGCTGGCGGTCATCGGACGGCGTTCGGTGTTTTCTTTCGCCGTACCGTCGATATCGCCATAGACGGAGGTGGAGCTGGTGAAAATGATGCGCGGGATATGGTGCGCCAGGGCGCTGTCGACAATCTCCTGCACCGCCTGCAAGTAAAACGTCTCGCCCGGGCCGCTGCGCCGCGCCGGTAAGGTAATGACCAGCGCGTCCACATTCATCAGTTCATCCAGCTCGTCGGTATCGCAGATAAGCTCGGGTTCGAGACGCAGCTCGACACCATCAATGCCGCACATGCGTGCCGCTTCAACCCCATCTCGGGTGGTCTTACTCCCTGTCACCTGCCAGCCTTTCGCGGCTAATGACATCGCCAGTGGCATTCCTAACCATCCTAACCCGACAATCGCGACCTTTTTCATTACATTCTCCGCTTAACGATGCCTGTTATAAGGCTACGCCAGCCTGGTGGAACGCACAATTCATACCATCAATATGAAATGAATTAATGATCAAAAAAAGCCCTTGCTTTATGGCGTACAACTGGTTTAGGTTAAAAGACATCAAATGCATAAGCATTCAACGAGAATTTATATGACACGCGTTCCTTTTAAAAACCACCATCATCACCATCATCCTGACTAGTCTTTCAGGCGATGTGTGCTGGAAGACGTTTGGATCTTCCAGTGGTGCATGAACGCATGAAAAAGCCCCCGGAAGATCTTCTTCCGGGGGCTTTTTTTTGGACCGCATTCAGACAGGTTAAAACAGGTTAACGAGGAACACAGAATGTTAGATAACTCACGTTTACGCATAGCTATTCAAAAATCAGGCCGTTTAAGCGACGATTCACGCGAACTGCTGGCCCGCTGCGGGATTAAAATCAACCTGCACACCCAGCGCCTGATCGCCCTGGCTGAAAATATGCCGATCGACATTCTGCGCGTACGTGATGACGATATCCCGGGCCTGGTGATGGATGGCGTCGTTGATCTCGGCATCATCGGCGAAAACGTACTGGAAGAAGAGTTGTTAACCCGGCGGAACAGGGGCGTAAAGCCTTTGTGCAGTTCGGTGGCAATATAGTTCAGCCACTCCAGCGTCTTATAACGCGCAATGCTGCCGGTGGGGGCAAGGAGCTGACGATCCGGTACGTTGTCCGC
>NZ_QFRV01000053.1:0-33287 GCF_004136805.1 Enterobacter cloacae complex sp. GF14B | reverse complement strand
GTGTTAGGCCTGCCGCCAGCGTTCAATCTGAGCCATGATCAAACTCTTCAATTTAAAAGTTTGATGCTCAATGAATTAAACTTCGTAATGAATTACGTGTTCACTCGTTGAGACTTGGTATTCATTTATCGTCCGAGGACGTTAAGAATCCATGTCACTTTGAGTGCCCACACAGATTGTC
The DNA here is from genome assembly GCF_004136805.1 of Enterobacter cloacae complex sp. GF14B. NCBI lineage: Bacteria > Pseudomonadati > Pseudomonadota > Gammaproteobacteria > Enterobacterales > Enterobacteriaceae > Enterobacter > Enterobacter cloacae complex sp. GF14B. Next base: position 33,106 of record NZ_QFRV01000053.1, on the reverse strand, counting down.
TGATAAATTGTTAAAGAGCAGTGCCGCTTCGTTTTCGCTGCGGCGCGGGGTGTGCATATTACGCTTTCCCGCTTCAGAGTCAAGCGTTTGTTTTGCTTTTCTCTGCTGACCCGGCGGCTTGCGTGCCGTTGTTCCGTGTCAGTGGAGGCGCATTATAGGGAGTTATTCTGAGGCTGCAAGTGCAAAGTGAAAATTATTTACCGACTGCTCACTTTCCAGGCAAAACACATCTCAGACATTAATTCTTGCCTGGTTTTTAAACAAAAACGAGCCGCAAGCGGCCCGTTTTTGCGTTTTGTGACTTACTGCACTGCCACAATTCGGTCTTCGTTGGCTTCCAGACGGATAACTTTGCCCGGAACCAGCTCCCCAGAGAGGATTTGCTGTGCCAGCGGGTTTTCGATCTGCTGCTGGATAGCACGTTTTAACGGACGCGCGCCATAAACAGGATCGTAACCATTCTCGCTCAGCAGTTTCAGCGCATCATCCGAGATGTGGATTTCATACCCACGCTCTTCCAGACGTTTGTACAGACGCTGCAACTGGATCTGCGCAATCGACGCAATGTGTTTCTCACCCAGCGGATGGAACACGACCACTTCATCAATACGGTTGATGAACTCCGGACGGAAGTTTTGGCTGACCACACCCAGCACCAGATCTTTCATATGGCTGTAATCCAGCTCACCGAAGCGTTCCTGAATCAAATCGGAACCCAGGTTCGAGGTCATGATCACCACCGTGTTACGGAAGTCGACCGTTCTTCCCTGCCCATCCGTCAGACGCCCATCATCCAGCACCTGCAACAGAATGTTAAACACGTCAGGATGTGCCTTTTCTACTTCATCCAGCAGGATGACGGAATAAGGACGACGGCGAACCGCTTCCGTCAGATAACCGCCCTCTTCATAACCGACATATCCCGGAGGCGCACCGACCAGACGCGAGACGGCGTGTTTCTCCATAAACTCGGACATATCGATACGCACCATCGCGTCATCGCTGTCGAACATAAAGTTAGCCAGCGCTTTACACAGCTCGGTTTTACCGACACCGGTTGGCCCCAGGAACAGGAACGAGCCGATTGGACGATTCGGATCGGACAGCCCCGCACGGCTACGACGAATGGCGTTAGATACCGCTTCGACCGCTTCGTTCTGTCCAATGACGCGCTGATGCAGATCCTGCTCCATACGCAGCAGTTTCTCGCGTTCGCTTTCCATCATGCGAGCCACAGGAATACCCGTCCAGCGCGCCAGCACTTCGGCAATCTCGGCATCCGTCACTTTATTACGCAACAGACGCATGGTTTTGCCTTCCGATTGCGTGGCGATCTCAAGTTGTTTTTCCAGCTCAGGGATCTTGCCGTACTGTAGTTCAGACATCCGTGCCAGATCCCCTACGCGACGCGCCTGCTCAATGGCAATTTTAGCCTGCTCCAGCTCCGCCTTGATTGTCTGGGTGCCAGAGAGGGAGGCTTTCTCAGCTTTCCACTCTTCTTCCAGCTCAGAATACTGACGCTCTTTCTCGTCCAGTTCTTCGTTGAGCATATCAAGGCGTTTCTTGCTCGCTTCATCAGACTCTTTGTTCAGCGCCTGCTGTTCCAGCTTGAGCTGGATAATACGGCGATCGAGTCGGTCCAGCTCTTCCGGTTTCGAGTCAATCTGCATACGGATGCTGGACGCCGCTTCATCGATAAGGTCAATGGCTTTATCCGGCAACTGACGGTCGGCAATGTAACGATGCGAAAGCGTCGCCGCCGCAACGATGGCCGGGTCGGTGATCTGCACGTGATGGTGCAGCTCATAACGCTCTTTCAGACCACGCAAAATGGCGATGGTATCTTCTACGCTTGGTTCAGCGACAAACACCTTCTGGAAACGACGCTCCAGCGCGGCATCTTTTTCAATGTACTGACGGTACTCGTCCAGCGTAGTGGCGCCGACGCAGTGAAGTTCACCGCGCGCCAGCGCAGGTTTCAGCATGTTCCCGGCATCCATTGCGCCGTCAGCTTTACCCGCCCCCACCATGGTGTGCAGTTCGTCGATAAACAGGATGACGTTACCTTCCTGTTTCGCCAGATCGTTCAGCACGCCTTTCAGACGCTCTTCAAATTCACCGCGGTATTTCGCCCCGGCCACCAGCGCGCCCATATCCAGCGCCAGTACGCGACGGCCTTTCAGCCCTTCGGGCACTTCGCCATTAACGATACGCTGCGCCAGCCCTTCAACGATGGCGGTTTTACCGACGCCTGGCTCACCAATCAGCACCGGGTTGTTTTTGGTACGACGTTGCAGTACCTGTATTGTCCGGCGGATTTCTTCGTCGCGGCCGATCACCGGGTCAAGTTTGCCCTGCTCGGCACGTTCGGTCAGGTCGACCGTAAATTTCTTCAAAGCCTGACGTTGGTCTTCGGCTCCCTGGTCGTTCACGCTTTCACCTCCGCGCATTTTCTCAATCGCCTGGGTCACATTAGCGGTGGTTGCACCGGCGGATTTCAGCAGGTCGGTTAAGGTACCGCGTGATTCAAGCGCCGCCAGAACAAACAGCTCTGACGAAATAAAGTTGTCCCCACGTTTTTGCGCCAGCTTGTCGCAAAGGTTCAGCACGCGCACCAGATCCTGCGACGGCTGCACGTCGCCGCCGGTACCTTCTACCTGCGGTAAACGGCTCAGCGCCTGATCGATGGCAGTGCGTAACTGGCCGGCATTAATGCCAGCGGACGTTAATAAAGGACGTACCGATCCCCCTTCCTGATTCAGCAAGGCGCTCATTAAATGAAGAGGTTCGATAAATTGGTTGTCGTGCCCCAGTGCGAGGGACTGGGCATCGGCGAGAGCAAGCTGGAATTTATTAGTAAGACGATCCAGACGCATAACTCCTCCCATAACAGGTCAAATTTGCTACTGGAGATTAAATGAGGTCATCCCTCAATTATTCAAGGTTAATAACCTGAATTATGTGAAAAGAAAACGGCGCGTACCGGATCGTCTTGATTCTTTAGGTTATATCAGCCAAATGAAACTTGCCATACGGCCTGTCGTCTTGTCGCGGCGATAGGAGAAAAAATCACCCTTTTCGGTGAAGGTACAGCGATCTCCGCCGAAGATTTGGGTCACACCGACGTTATTCAGGCGCTGGCGGGCAAGCTGGTAAATATCGGCCAGATATTTATCTCCGGAAGCCACGAACGCTTCGACCGCTTGCGGATCTTTTTCCATAAAGGCATCGCGCACTTCGGGCCCGACCTCAAATGCCTGCGGGCCAATCGCCGGGCCAAGCCAGGCGATGAGATTTGCAGAATCGTCCTGAAAGCAGGCGACGGTCTCTTCCAGAACGCCTTCGCACAGGCCTCGCCATCCGGCGTGGGCAGCAGCCACTTCAGTTCCTGCCTGATTGCAGAACAACACCGGCAGGCAATCAGCGGTCATCACCGCGCAAACCGTTCCCGGCGTATTGCTGTACGAAGCATCGGCGCGTTTAGACGCATAGGGCTCACCCGTCAGCTTCAGCACCGCTTTACCGTGCACCTGCTCAAGCCAGACCGGTTTTGAAGGAAGGTTTCCCGCAGCAAAGAGGCGTTTACGGTTCTCTTCAACGTGCTCCAGGTTATCGCCACAATGCGCACCGAGGTTCAGAGACTCCCACGCGCCCTGGCTCACGCCACCGATACGGGTTGAACTACAGGCGGCCACGCCTTCAGGCAGTGGCCACTCCGGGACAATCAGTTTGGTCATAACCAGTCCACGTGATCCTTATGTTCTTCGAAATCTGCGCGCATCGCGTCGATAAGTTCCACCATATCCTGTGGGATCGGCGCATGCCATTCCATCTGAATTCCGGTGATTGGGTGGTAAAGACGAAGCATCGTCGCATGCAGCGCCTGGCGATCGAATTTACGCAGCACGGAGATGAATTCATCCGATGCGCCCTTTGGTGGACGCGGACGACCGCCGTAAACCGGGTCACCCACCAGCGGATGGGTAATATGCGCCATGTGCACGCGGATCTGGTGAGTACGCCCGGTTTCCAGGCGCAGACGCAGGCGGGTATGAATACGGAAATGTTCCATGATGCGGTAATGGGTTACCGCCGGTTTACCCATCGGGTGTACGGACATATGCGTACGCTTGGTTGGGTGACGGCTGATAGGCTCTTCCACCGTGCCGCCAGAGGTCATATGACCAATCGCCACCGCTTCATACTCACGGGTGATTTCGCGCAGTTGCAACGATTCCACCAGGCGAGTCTGGGCGGGAATCGTCTTCGCCACTACCATCAGACCCGTGGTGTCTTTATCCAGACGGTGAACAATACCGGCACGCGGTACGTCGGCAATCGGCGGATAATAATGAAGGAGTGCGTTAAGTACCGTACCGTCAGGATTGCCCGCGCCCGGGTGAACAACAAAGTCGCGCGGCTTGTTGATGACCAGAATGTCGTCATCTTCGTAGACGATATCCAGCGGGATATCCTGCGGCTCGAAGCGGATTTCCTCTTCGATTTCAGCATTGATGGCGACAGCTTCCCCACCAAACACTTTCTCTTTTGGTTTGTCCCAGATCATGCCGTTTACCAGCACGCGCTGGTCAAGGATCCATTCTTTTATGCGTGAACGCGAATAATCAGGGAACAATTCGGCCAAAGCCTGATCTAAGCGTTGACCGAGCTGATTTTCGGAGACTGTTGCGGTGAGTTCTACTCGTTGTGCCATAAACTGCTTCTTCGTTTAACGTTGGGTTTTACGGCTTTGCCGTTTAATATAGTGTGCTATTGTAGCTGGTCTTAATCGGGAGCAGGAACTGAGTTTCTCCCGGACAAACATTTGAGGAAAGTCAAAACGTCATGACGCGCATGAAATATCTGGTGGCAGCGGCCACGTTGAGCCTGGCTTTGGTGGGCTGCTCCGGTTCGAATGAACAGGTCCCTGACAATCCGCCGAATGAAATCTATGCGACTGCACAACAAAAGTTGCAGGACGGTAACTGGAAACAGGCGATAACGCAACTGGAAGCGTTGGATAATCGCTATCCGTTTGGTCCGTATTCGCAGCAGGTACAGTTAGATCTTATCTACGCCTACTACAAAAATGCCGATCTGCCGCTGGCTCAGGCAACGATCGATCGTTTCATGCGTCTGAACCCTACCCATCCTAACATCGATTACGTGATGTACATGCGCGGCCTGACTAACATGGCGCTGGATGACAGTGCATTGCAGGGCTTCTTCGGGGTGGATCGTTCTGACCGTGACCCGCAACATGCGCGTGATGCTTTCAATGACTTCTCCAAACTGGTGCGTAGCTACCCGAACAGCCAGTACATTACCGATGCCACTAAGCGTCTGGTGTTCCTGAAAGATCGTCTGGCGAAATATGAGTACTCCGTTGCGGAATACTACACCCGCCGTGGCGCATGGGTTGCCGTGGTTAACCGTGTAGAAGGCATGCTGCGTGATTATCCGGATACCCAGGCAACGCGTGATGGCCTGAAGCTGATGGAAAATGCGTATCGCCAGATGCAGATGACGGCTCAGGCTGACAAAGTGGCGAAAATCATCGCCGCGAACAGCAGCAACACCTGATACCGCTACAACGCATAACGGCAGCCCGCGGGCTGCCGTTTTTTTATTCTTTCAGACTTACGCTGAAGCGGTTTAGCTTCAACATATCCATTCAACTATGACCGCAATTTTTGGCTTCGACAAGGTAAATCTCACCTCTTCCTGCCCTGCCTCACAAAAAAGATTCCCTGACAAAAACCGACAAAATAACGTGATCTAAATCACACATTTTGACATTGGGTCGGGTATGCTGGAATCACCAAGACGGAAAGACAAGAGGTAAAATTTATGACAATGAACATTACCAGTAAACAAATGGAAATTACTCCGGCAATCCGCCAGCACGTCGCAGACCGTCTCGCCAAACTGGATAAATGGCAAACACATTTGATTAATCCACATATCATCCTGTCCAAGGAGCCGCAGGGTTTCATCGCTGATGCAACTATCAATACTCCAAACGGCCATCTGGTCGCCAGCGCAAAACACGAGGATATGTACACCGCAATTAACGATTTGATCAACAAGCTGGAACGGCAGCTCAATAAAGTGCAACACAAAGGTGAAGCACGTCGCGCCGCAACCTCGGTGAAAGACGCCAGCTTCGCGGAAGAAGTTGAAGAAGAGTAATCCTCTAAAATTGAGTGTACCGACAACGCGCCTTCGGGCGCGTTTTTTATTGACAGGATCAAAACAGTGCAGGTACTTTAACCCTATCATTTTCAGGATGACCTTATGAAACAGACGCCGTTTTTCTTCGCATTCTTTTTTACCTTCCCCTGACCGGGAGGCGTTTCGTCGTGTGATAAAGAATGCGAAGACGAACAACAAGGCCTCCCACACCGGGAGGCCTTTTTTATTGATAACGATAAAATGAGACAGACAACACTATGACACCGGAAAACCCGCTCCTGGATTTACGCGTAAAAATCAGTGCACTCGACGAAAAATTACTGGCCCTGCTGGCCGAACGCCGCGCGCTCGCCATTGAAGTGGGCAAAGCGAAGCTCGAGTCCCATCGGCCGGTGCGCGATATCGATCGCGAACGTGATTTACTGGAACGGTTGATTCAACTCGGCAAAGCGCATCATCTGGATGCGCACTACATCACCCGCCTGTTCCAGCTCATCATTGAAGATTCCGTTCTGACGCAACAGGCCCTGCTCCAGCAGCATCTGAACAAAACCAACCCGCACTCTGCTCGTATCGCTTTCCTCGGCCCGAAAGGCTCCTATTCTCATCTGGCGGCTCGCCAGTACGCAGCCCGCCATTTCGAAGAGTTTATTGAGAGCGGTTGCGCGAAATTTGCAGACATTTTCAACCAGGTCGAAACCGGCCAGGCAGATTACGCCGTGGTGCCTATTGAGAACACCAGTTCCGGCGCCATCAACGATGTTTACGATTTGCTCCAGCACACCAGCCTGTCGTTAGTCGGCGAGTTGACCATCCCTATCGATCACTGTGTGCTGGTCTCTGGCTCAACCGATCTGAGTCAGATCGAAACGGTGTACAGTCACCCGCAGCCGTTCCAGCAGTGCAGCCAGTTCCTGAACCGTTATCCGCACTGGAAAATTGAGTACACCGAAAGCACCTCGGCGGCGATGGAAAAAGTGGCGCAGGCAAACTCTCCTGCCGTCGCGGCTCTCGGTAGCGAAGCGGGCGGCGCGCTGTATGGCTTACAGGTGCTGGAACGCAATCTGGCCAACCAGACGCAGAATATCACCCGTTTCGTGGTTCTGGCCCGCAAGGCCATCAACGTGTCGGACCAGGTCCCGGCGAAAACCACCCTGTTGATGGCGACCGGCCAGCAGGCGGGTGCGCTGGTTGAAGCGCTGCTGGTGCTGCGTAATCACAACCTGATCATGACGAAGCTGGAATCCCGCCCAATACATGGCAACCCGTGGGAAGAGATGTTCTATCTCGACGTTCAGGCCAACCTGGAGTCTGCATCCATGCAGAAAGCCCTGCGCGAACTGGGCGAGATCACACGCTCCATGAAAGTGCTGGGCTGCTATCCGAGCGAAACCGTGGTCCCGGTCGATCCGGCTTAATGTTCGATAAAGCGGCTTTTCTTCATCCCTGCCACATTTACAGGCAGGGTGAAGATGGCACCGGAAAGCGGGTATTTCGCCAGCTCCTCCGCCTCCATATTTTCCCGCGTGGTGGTGATAAACAGCGTTTTCATATCGTCGCCGCCAAAGCAGACCATTGTCGGGCAGCGTACCGGCAGCCGGTGCTCTTCCAGCTGTTCGCCTTGCGGTGAAAACCGTGCGATACGCCAGCCGTCAAACAGTGCGCTCCAGTAGCAGCCTTCCTCATCCATTGCCGCACCGTCGGGAATACCGTCTCCCTCGCTAAACCGGCGAAACTCTTCGCGCTTACCGGGTTCCCCCTGCTCATCAAGCGGCGTACGGTAGATCACACCGTTCGGCGTATCAGAAGTAAACATCCACCGTTTGTCAGGACTAAACGCTAAACCGTTATGCCCCTGGATATCGCACTGGATCACTTTCGGCGTCAGGTCGTTGTCGATACGCATCAACATGGCCCCGTTATAATCTCCCGGCCCCCAGAACGTGCCCGCATAAAACCGTCCCTGATGATCGGTACCGCCATCGTTAAAACGTGCAAGCTGCGGGTTGGATGGGTTATCGCAAACCTTACGCTGGAGCAGGCCGTGTTTATCGGTCAGCCAGATGGCGTTTCGCATCGCGACGATAAATCCGCCGCGTTCACGCAGGGCAAAACACCCAACTTCTTCATGGAATGAGAGCACCGAGTGTTCCGCGGTGGGCAGATGGTACCGATGGATCTCCCCTTCCAGGATATCCGCCCAGTAGAGCGCCTTCTCTTCTGCACTCCACGTCGGGCATTCAGGCAGATGCCCGGTATAGTTCAACAGCAGCTGCGGTTCAGCCATGACAGTTCCCCAAAATGAAAAAAGCCAGCATTGCTGGCTTTCAGTATATACATCATTACATTACTGGCGACTGTCATTTGCCTGGCGCAACAGCGTGCGGCTTTCACTCTGGAATCGCGTGGCGTAATCACCGAACCAGTGCTCCACTTTACGGAAACTGTCGATAAACGCTTGTTTATCGCCGTGTTCCAGCAAGGTGATCGCTTCGCCAAAACGCTGATAGTAGCGCTTGATCAGCGCCAGGTTATTTTCAGACGACATGATGATGTCGGCGTAAAGCTGTGGATCCTGGGCAAACAGTCGCCCCACCATCGCCAGCTCCAGACGATAGATTGGCGAGGAAAGCGCCAGCAATTGTTCAAGCTGAACGTTCTCTTCCGCCAGGTGCAGACCATAGGCGAAGGTTGCAAAGTGGCGCAGCGCCTGAATAAACGCCATGTTCTGATCGTGCTCAACCGCACTGATACGGTGCAAACGTGCCCCCCAGACCTGAATCTGTTCCAGGAACCACTGATACGCTTCCGGCTGACGACCGTCGCAGTAAACCACTACCTGCTTCGCCAGGCTGCCGCTGTCCGGGCCAAACATCGGGTGTAACCCAAGCACGGGCCCGGTGTGCGCCGCCAGCATTGCCTGTAGAGGACCATTTTTAACGGACGCCAGATCCACCAGAATGCAATCTTCCGGCAGCGGAGGAAGTTTCGCGATAATCTGCTCCGTCACATGAATCGGTACGCTGACGATAACCATTCCGGCATCCTTCATGAGTTCCGGTGCATGCGGCCAGTCCTCTTTTTCCAGGATGCGCACCTGATAGCCAGAAAGCGTCAGCATTTTTTCAAACAGACGCCCCATCTGGCCGCCGCCACCGACAATCACCACCGGACGCAGCGACGGACAGAGGGTTTTGAAGCCCTTGTCGTTTTCGCTGGAATAGGATTCCCGCATCACACGACGCAGGACATCTTCAATTAAGTCCGGTGAAACGCCCAGCGCCTGTGCCTCTTTACGGCGGGAGGCGAGCATAGAGGCCTCACGCTCCGGAACGTAAATTGGCAGGCCGTATTTGCTTTTAACTTCGCCGACCTCAGCAACCAGTGCCATGCGGCGCGCCAGTAGGTCCAGCAACGCCTTATCCACTTCATCAATTTGATCGCGTAATGCGGTCAATTCAGCAACCATAACTATCCTCTTATGCCAGACGCGTCGCCAGCTGGCCGTTCAAATCTTTGTGGATCTCACGCAGTAGCGCATCAGTGGTTTCCCAGCTGATGCAAGCATCCGTGACGGAGACGCCGGGCTTCATCGCGCTACGCGGCTGTTCCGATGACTGATTGCCTTCATGAATATTACTTTCAATCATCAGGCCGATAATTGAACGGTTACCATCTTTAATCTGTGCAATCACAGATTCTGCAACCGCAGGCTGGCGACGGTAATCTTTATTCGAATTACCATGACTGCAATCTACCATCAGCGCCGGACGCAGTCCCGCCTGTTCCATCTCTTTTTCACACTGCGCGACATCCGCCGGGCTGTAGTTTGGCGCTTTACCGCCGCGCAGGATCACATGCCCGTCCGGGTTGCCCTGCGTTTGCAGCAGGCATACCTGGCCCGCCTGGTTGATCCCGACAAAACGATGGGGCATAGCGGCGGCGCGCATGGCGTTAATCGCCGTAGCCAGGCTGCCGTCGGTACCGTTTTTAAAACCAACCGGCATAGACAGGCCAGACGCCATCTCGCGGTGGGTTTGCGACTCGGTGGTGCGCGCCCCAATCGCAGACCAGCTAAACAGATCGCCGAGGTACTGCGGGCTGTTCGGATCCAGCGCTTCGGTTGCCAGCGGCAGCCCCATGCTGACCAGCTCTACCAACAGGCGACGCGCAATCTTCAGGCCCGCTTCCACATCAAACGAGCCATCCATGTGCGGATCGTTGATCAGTCCTTTCCAGCCAACGGTCGTACGTGGCTTCTCAAAATAGACGCGCATCACCAGATAGAGGCTATCGCTGACCTCCTCCGCTAATGCTTTAAATCGACGAGCGTACTCAATGGCGGTTTCAGGATCGTGAATGGAGCAAGGACCACATACCACCAGCAGGCGCGGATCGCGGCCTGCGATAATGTCAGAAATGGTCTGGCGCGAGTGCTCAATCTGAGCTTCCTGCGCGACGCTCAGCGGGAATTCCGCCTTCAGTTGATCCGGGGTGATTAACACCTGTTCGTCAGTGATATGTACGTTGTTCAGCGCGTCTTTTTGCATGATTGCGATCCTGTCAAACTCGTTTGCGATAGTGGTTTTCCTCGAAGAGGTGACACAACGATATCACATCAAGTAAAGATTTCAATCCAAAATACGTACATATTACTTTACAGAAGCCCTTTAATTGCAAAATTAATGGCCTAAAACCGTAAATTTAAAATTACACACGCACACTTGTAAGCCAGGCTATGCTCACAAAAAGGAGAATAGCCATGCGTTCAATTACTCTCATGTTGTTGTCGCTGATTTTGTCGGGTTGCCAGATCAATCCTTATACTTTTCAGCCTGGCTGGACCAGCCCGGACTGGTTCACTGCCGGTAAAGAAGACGCTATGAATGGTGTTCCGGTTAAAGATAACCAGGCTCTGGCCGATAGTTTTAATGACCCTCAGGTTGATCGAGGGGAATATCTTCGTGGCTACGCTGACGGACAGAAAAAAATATGCGAAGAGGGCTTTATTCACGCCTGGGGATTAGCGGGAAAATCATTTCCTGCCAGCTGCGATACAACTGAAAATGCAGTAAAACTGCATGAATCCTGGCAACAAGGATTGGATGAAAGTATGCGTTCCAGCAGGCTGAATTGAGCCTGCCTTAATTCCTCTGAATATAGCTCACTGTAAGATTTAGCTTAGGTCAAAACAGGGATATTTCTGACATAATGACGGCTTTGATAAACAATGGTATTCTGCCGACAATTCTTAAGGACATCTATTTCCGGGGCGGTTTGGCGGATTCTGATGAGAAATGCAATCTTGATCGCTTTGCTCCGACTCCCCCTGGCGCTAATGCTGTTCATTTTAGTGGCCCCTGCAAAGGCAGGCTCGTTCACTGAAACGGATAAATCAGTACGTTCGATTGTTTCTGGTATTGTGAGCTACACCCGATGGCCAGCACTGTCTGGCCAGCCTAAGCTCTGTATTTATGCCTCTTCCCATTACAGACAGGCGCTCAGCAGTGAAGATGAACACAACCCGTTGCCCTATAGTCCTGTTATTGTGCATAGCGATCGGGAAGCACTCACAGCAAGGTGCGATGCCCTCTATTTCGGGAGCGAGTCGCCAGCAAAACAACAGGAAATAATAAATCAATATCAGGACCAGGCGTTGCTATTAATGTCAGAACAAAATCCTGAATGCGTTATTGGCAGCGCATTTTGTCTGATAATAGAGCACAACCAGGTCAGGTTTTCCGTAAATCTGGATGCGCTGGCGCGCAGTGGCGTAAGAGTCAATCCGGATGTATTAATGCTCGCACGGAATAAGAAGCATGAATAAGGAAGTCGTACCAACACCGCGTCCGACGTTTAAAAGAACGTTGCGGCGAATCAGCATGATAAGCGTCATTATAACGATGACGTTTATATGGTTGCTGCTGTGTTTCGCTTCCGTGGTGACATTAAAGCAATACGCGCAAAAAAACCTCGAACTTACCGGCGCCACCATGAGCCACAGCCTTGAAGCCTCTCTGGTGTTCAACGATGCCATGGCAGCAAATGAAACGCTGGCGACCCTCGGCAAGCAGGGGCAGTTTGCCGTGGCGGAAGTGCTTAATGCACATCATAAACGGTTTGCCTGGTGGTCGTGGAACCCGGCGGATAATACCGACACGCTGGGCGCGCTGGTCAACCGGTGGCTGTTCCCTGTTCCTGTCGCAAAGCCCATCATACATAACGGCAATGTGATTGGCGAAATTCGTCTGACCGCACGCGACAGCCTGATTAGCCACTTTATCTGGCTCTCGTTTGCAGTCCTCACCGGGTGCATTCTTTTTGCTTCTGCCGTCGCATTGACCATCACCCGCTCGCTACATCATGGCATGGTTGTTGAAATGCAAAACATCACTGACGTTGTGCATGACGTTCGCACCAACCGCAACTTTTCTCGCCGGGTAACGGAAGGCCGCATTGAAGAGTTCCACCAGTTTGGAGAAGACTTCAACAGCCTGCTGGATGAAATGGAAGAGTGGCAGCTCAAACTACAGGCGAAAAACGCTCAACTGTTGCGTACCGCCATGCACGATCCGCTCACGGGGCTTGCAAACCGCGCCGCGTTTCGCAACAACATTGCAGCATTAATGAATGACGCTTCGGCAAAAACCAATTCCGCCCTGCTATTTCTGGACGGTGATAACTTCAAGTTTATCAATGACACCTGGGGTCATGCCGCGGGTGACTGCGTTCTGATCGAAGCCGCAAAAAGGATGGTCGAATTTGGCGAAAAACGTCATCAGTCTTACCGTCTTGGCGGCGACGAATTTGCCATGATCCTTTACGGCGTCCACACCGCGCGTGAGGTCGAATATATTTGCGCTGCGCTGTCGCAGCAATTTATCCGTCCGTTTGATCTGCATAACGGGCACACAGCATCAATGTCACTCAGCATTGGCTTTGCTCTGGCATGGGAAAATGCCTCCGTTGAGGCCTTACTGGAGCAAGCCGATCGCAATATGTATCTGGTCAAAAACCAGCGTTCGAAAACAATATCCTGAAAGGAAGACGATATGTTAAAGCGATATTTTGCGCCGTTGTTACTGGCATCACTGGCAATGTCCGGATGCCAGTCATCCCCTGAAGGGAAATTCACGCCAGAGCAAATCGCGGCCATGAAATCCTATGGCTTTAACGAACTGAATGGCGACTGGTCTCTGGGCCTGTCAGATAAGATCCTGTTTGATAAAAATGACGCCAGGCTGCGCCCGGAAAGTGAAACGCAGATCCAGACTATGGCCTCACGCCTGGCGGCAACCGGCCTGAACCACGCCCGGATGGATGGCCATACGGATAACTATGGCGAAGAGAGCTACAACGAAGCGCTTTCGTTAAAACGTGCCAATGTTGTGGCGGATGCCTGGGCGAAGGGCGCGAACATCCCGCGCAGCAACCTCACCACGCGGGGCTTAGGCAAAAAATACCCTGTCAGCAGCAACCGCACTGCACAGGGGCGCGCTGAAAACCGCCGGGTTGCGGTAGTCATCAGCACGCCTTAAGGCTATTTAACGGATGTTCCGGCGAGCGACACGCCTGAAACCGCTCGCCAGCGCAGCCAGTCAATCACAATAAAGACCACCAGACTGACGCCCATTACTGGCAACGCCAGCCCCAGCAGGAGGCTTATCAGGAACGTCACTCCCCTTCCCCACAGCGGCAATGCCAGCCAGCTTTGACAGAGCGTCTGTACCGGGTTCGCGGCTGACGTTGCAGGGCGACGCATCCACCACATCCGGTATCCCCAGATAATCAACACGCACAGCGCAACGCCAAACGCGATGAGCAGCAGCTGATTTGCCAGACCAAACAGGATCCCCATATGGAAATCCACGCCCCAGCGGGTGAGTTTAGCCATCAGCGGGAAATCCCCGAAGCGAGTGCTGTCCAGCACCTTCAGTGAGTGGGGATCCACGGCAACGGCATCAACCTGCGTCGGCCAGCGGCGATCGATTTCCGTCACCGTCCAGGCCTGGTCGTCCCTGCTTGCCGGGCGGATCTCAACCTTTTTCGCATCAATTCCTGACTGGCGGGCGGCCTGCAATACGCTGTCAAAAAGCGACAGTTCAACAGGCATTTCAGGCATCGTCATTCCCCCGTGATGACCACGATGTTCGGCGTGTTCATCCCTCATTTCCGGCGCACCGGAAAGGGTGGTATTTACCTGCGGCGTCAGCCAGTTCATCTCTGCACGCAGCTTATCGACGTTGCCACCGGCCCATTGTGACCAGGTTAACCCGGTGACTGAGAACAGCAGCATTCCCGTCAGTAACGTCCAGCCTAAGATCACATGCAGGCGACGACGATTCTGGAAACGATTGTTAATACGGCGCTTCGGTCGGGTGTAGAACCACAGCGCGATCCCGCCCAGGGCAGCAACCCACATCCACGAGGCGGCTAACTCGCTATAGAGGCGTCCGATGTTGCCCAGCATCAGCGAGGTATGCAGATAATCGATAGTCTGACGCAGCGGTAAAATCCCGCTGGTGCCGTACACAGTCATATCCCCTCGAACCTCAAGGCTGGCGGGATCAATAAAAATAGCCCGATGCTCGGAGGGACCCAGCGCCGGGTCGGCAAACATCACGCGGGTCGTTTCACCCTCTTCCAGCCCCGGACGAACAGCATGTAAACGCAGCGCTGAACCCACGGCCTTTTCTGCCACGGCAATTTGTTCAGCAAGAGGCTGCGCCTCACCAACGGCATCCGTGTGGAGTGCATAATGGTACAGCGCATTTTCAAGCTGCGGCGTGGCGACATACAGCGTACCGGTCAGCGCTGCGAAGAAGATAAACGGACCGACAAACAGCCCGATATAGAAATGGAGGCGACGCAGCAGGTTTCCCCATGCCGCGCGCGGAGTGCAGGTAGTCATACTTTTCCTTTTTAAGGCAAAAAGTGAGTGATTTTGTTTTAAAGGGAGAAAGCAGACCGACGCGGCGGCGCGCGGGTATCGGGGTAAAGCCAGGGGAAGAAGTGCCAGTGGCTGACCGCCTGACGAGGCGGCTTCACGCGCAGCCGCTGCAACACCACGCTGAGCAGAACGATAAGCGCCAGCATCACGCCAGGCACATGCGCTAACAGCACGCAGTAGCCGCATGCTTCAGCATGGTCAACTGGCATAGAATGCGTCATATCACCATGATGCTCGTCCACCGACATCATGCTCATGTCGTGGTGCATGCCCGGCATGGCGCTCATGGGATCTTTTTGCAGCGAGACGGAGATCAGCGGCGCCACGACGATCAGCAGGATCGCAAACAGCGCGGTCAATGCCGCTGCGCGTTTCCAGCTATGCTGATGCAGTACGTTATCCACTTACCCTCCACCCAAGAGGCGAACATTGTAAATGATTTATGACGGAAGGGTTAACGCGAGAGGTGCGATGAGATAAAAAAAGGGCCAGCCTTTCGGCCAGCCCTTTCTAACAGGATGTCGCTTAAGCGAATCTTAGTTCAGACGCTCTTTAATACGAGCAGACTTACCAGTACGCTCACGCAGGTAGTACAGTTTAGCTTTACGTACAGCACCACGACGTTTAACAGCAATGCTGTCAACTACCGGAGAGTGAGTCTGGAAGACACGCTCAACGCCTTCGCCGTTGGAAATTTTACGAACAGTGAATGCAGAGTGCAGACCGCGGTTACGAATAGCGATAACCACGCCCTCGAATGCCTGCAGACGTTTTTTGGAACCTTCAACAACCCATACTTTCACTTCCACGGTGTCACCTGGACGGAAGGAAGGTACGTCCTGCTTCATCTGCTCTTGTTCAAGTTGCTTAATAATGTTGCTCATAATTTAATCTCTTATCCTGGGTAAACTGATATTCGGGAGCGTATTACGCTTTCCCATCATGTTCATGCTGCTGGTGCGCGTGTTCAGTTTTGAACTCGGCCAGCAACTTTGCTTGCTCTTCAGTCAGAGCCAGGTTTTCCAGAAGTTCAGGTCTTCTAAGCCAGGTTCGGCCCAGCGACTGCTTCAAACGCCAGCGACGTATCTCGGCATGGTTTCCAGACAGTAACACTGCCGGGACTTCCATCCCTTCTAACACTTCAGGACGAGTATAGTGTGGACAGTCCAGCAACCCATCGGCAAAGGAATCTTCCGTTGCCGAAGCTTCATGGCCCAGAACCCCCGGAATAAACCGGGCGACGGAGTCAATCAGCGTCATTGCCGGTAACTCACCACCGCTGAGAACGTAATCGCCGATAGACCATTCTTCGTCAATCTCGGTTTGAATTACGCGCTCATCTATTCCTTCGTAGCGACCACAGACCAGAATCAGTTTTTGATTCGTCGCCAGTTCGCTCACGCCCGCTTGATCAAGCTTGCGTCCCTGAGGTGACAGATAAATCACCTTCGCGCCTTCACCTGCCGCGGCTTTTGCTGTGTGAATGGCGTCCCGTAAGGGTTGCACCATCATCAACATCCCCGGTCCGCCGCCGTAAGGACGATCGTCCACGGTACGGTGCCGGTCGTGCGTGAAGTCACGAGGACTCCAGCTCTGGATGCTCAGCAGGCCATTCTTTACTGCCCGGCCAGTTACCCCGTAATCGGTAATCGCGCGGAACATTTCAGGAAACAGGCTAATTATGCCAATCCACATAGCGCCGTCTTTTACCGTTTATCCGGAGAATTTAAAAACCAGGATCCCAATCTACTTCAATGGTTTGAGTAGTGAGATCGACTTTCTTGATAACCTGTCCATCGAGGAACGGAACCAACCGCTCCTTGATGCCAAATGCATCTTTCAGGTTTGCCTTAATGACGAGAACGTCATTTGACCCGGTTTCCATCATGTCGATGACTTTCCCCAGGCTGTAGCCTTCAGTGGTCACTACCTGGCAACCCATAAGGTCTTTCCAGTAGTAGTCACCCTCTTCCAGCTGCGGCAACTGCGACGAATCCACGACAATCTCACAATTAGTCAGCGCATTCGCGGCATCACGATCGTCAATGCCTTTCAGCTTGATGATGATGTCCTGATTGTGGTGACGCCAGCTTTCCAGCTCGACCTCTTCCCACTTACCGGCTTTCTGGATAAACCAGGGCTGGTAATCAAAAATGCTATCAGCGTCTTCAGTGGAGGAAAACACTCTGAGCCAACCACGGATACCGTAGCAAGAACCCATTTTTCCCAATACGATCGGTTCAACAGGTGCTTTATTGCTCATCATGACCACCGTGACAGATTAAGCTGCTTTATTTGCTGCTTTGATCAGCGTAGCAACGCGATCGGAAACAGTAGCGCCCTGGCCAACCCAGTGAGCGATACGATCCAGATCCAGACGGGTTTCTTCTTCTGCGCCAGCGGCCAGTGGGTTGAAGAAACCAACGCGCTCGATGAAGCGACCGTTGCGTGCATTACGGCTGTCAGTCACAACAACCTGGTAGAACGGACGCTTTTTAGCGCCGTGACGTGCTAAACGAATAGTTACCATAACATCCTCTTGTGTGAATAAAACAACCGGGCCCCATCGAGGAACGGAGCCCGGGTGTCATATTAAAAGCCCGAAAATTTTACTCATTTTCGGGCAAAAAGCAATCTCAAAAGCGATTATCGCCCAGGAAAACCGGGCGGCATCATGCCTTTCATGCCGCGCATCATCTTCGCCATGCCGCCTTTCTTCATTTTCTTCATCATGCGCTGCATGTCGTCGAACTGTTTCAGAAGGCGGTTTACGTCCTGCACCTGCATGCCGCAACCGGCAGCGATACGGCGTTTACGGGAACCTTTGATGATTTCTGGCTTCGCGCGCTCTTTCAGCGTCATCGAGTTGATGATGGCCTCCATACGCACCAGCACTTTGTCATCCATCTGGGATTTGACGTTGTCCGGGATCTGGCCCATGCCTGGCAGTTTGCCCATCAGGCTTGCCATGCCGCCCATGTTTTTCATCTGACGCAGCTGCTCAAGGAAGTCGGTCAGATCGAAACCGTCACCTTTTTTCAGCTTGCTGGCGAGTTTTTCCGCCTGGGCGCGGTCAACCTTGCTTTCAATATCTTCGATCAGCGACAGCACGTCGCCCATGCCGAGGATACGGGAGGCAATACGATCCGGATGGAACGGCTCCAGCGCTTCGGTTTTCTCGCCCACGCCGAGGAACTTAATTGGCTTACCGGTAATATGACGAATAGACAGCGCCGCACCGCCGCGGGCATCGCCGTCGACTTTGGTCAGCACCACGCCGGTTAACGGCAGGGCTTCGTTAAACGCTTTTGCGGTGTTTGCCGCATCCTGACCGGTCATGGCGTCAACAACAAACAGGGTCTCTACTGGATTGATAGAGGCATGAACCTGCTTGATTTCGTCCATCATCGCTTCGTCAACGTGCAGTCGACCGGCGGTATCCACCAGCAGCACGTCGTAGAATTTCAGCTTCGCCTCTTTCAGCGCCGCGTTAACGATGTCGACAGGCTTCTGGGCCACGTCGGACGGGAAGAAGTCCACGCCAACCTGCTCGGCCAGCGTTTCCAGCTGTTTGATCGCCGCCGGGCGATACACGTCCGCCGACACCACCAGCACCTTTTTCTTGTGCTTTTCGCGCAGGAATTTCCCCAGCTTACCGACGCTGGTGGTTTTACCCGCACCTTGCAGACCCGCCATCAGCACGACGGCCGGCGGCTGAGCCGCCAGGTTAAGCACCTGGTTCTCTTCGCCCATCGCCGAAACCAGCTCGTTACGGACGATTTTGACGAACTCCTGACCCGGAGTCAGGCTCTTGTTCACTTCATGGCCAACCGCTTTCTCTTTCACGCGGTTGATAAAATCACGCACGACCGGCAACGCGACGTCTGCTTCCAGCAGCGCCATGCGCACTTCGCGCAGCGTTTCCTTGATGTTCTCTTCGGTGAGGCGTCCACGGCCGCTGATGTTGCGCAGCGTGCGCGACAAACGATCGGTTAAATTATCAAACATTGTCTCTCGCCTGGGGTAGAAACGTTAGGTCGCCTGGGCGACACATACACAGAATTTTGCCGGAGTATAACATGAAGGCGCCTTTGTTGTTATGCAACGGTTGGAGCAGGCGTCACGTAACGTTATACTGCTTCTCTTTCTTATTAAGACAACTGTCGACGCCTATATGCCTGTTTTCGCACTGATCGCCCTTGTTGCCTACTCTGTCAGCCTCGCGCTGATCATTCCTGGCCTGCTGCAAAAAAACAGCGGCTGGCGGCGCATGGCTATTCTTTCGGCAGTGATCGCACTGATTAGCCACGCCTTTGCGCTGGAATCACGCATTATCCCCGGCGACGGCAGCGTGCAAAATCTGAGCGTACTGAACGTCGGCTCGCTGGTCAGCCT
This sequence comes from Enterobacter cloacae complex sp. GF14B, assembly GCF_004136805.1. Classification (NCBI taxonomy): domain Bacteria; kingdom Pseudomonadati; phylum Pseudomonadota; class Gammaproteobacteria; order Enterobacterales; family Enterobacteriaceae; genus Enterobacter; species Enterobacter cloacae complex sp. GF14B. Next base: position 13,566 of record NZ_QFRV01000053.1, on the reverse strand, counting down.
GATGATCTGTACGGTCATGACCATTGTCGCGTCTAAAAACCGTGGCTGGCTGCTGCTGCCGATAGTCTACGCCTTTGCGCTGATCAATCTGGCGTTAGCCACGTTCATGCCCAATGAGTTTATTACTCACCTGGAAGCCACGCCGGGGATGCTGGTGCATATCGGCCTGTCGCTCTTTGCCTACGCGACGCTGATCATCGCCGCCCTTTACGCCATGCAACTCGCCTGGATTGACTACCAGCTGAAAAATAAAAAGCTGGCGTTTAACCACGAAATGCCGCCGCTGATGGTGATTGAGCGTAAGATGTTCCACATCACCCAGGTCGGCGTGGTGCTGCTGACGCTCACGCTCTGCACCGGGCTGTTTTACATGAAGAACCTGTTCAGCGTGGAGAATATCGATAAAGCGGTGCTCTCCATCATCGCGTGGTTTGTCTATATTGTCCTGTTATGGGGCCATTATCATGAAGGCTGGCGCGGTCGCCGCGTGGTCTGGTTCAACGTTGCGGGTGCGGGCATTCTCACGCTTGCCTATTTTGGTAGCCGCTTCATACAGCAATTTGCTGGCTAAGTAACAAAAGGAGTTCCCCCTGGAACACATCTCTACCACCACGCTGATCGTCATTCTGGTCATCATGGTGGTCATCTCCGCTTATTTCTCTGGCTCTGAAACCGGCATGATGACGCTGAACCGCTACCGGTTACGTCATCGCGCCAAGCAGGGTAACCGTGCCGCGCGTCGTGTCGAAAAGCTTCTGCGTAAGCCGGACCGTCTGATTAGCCTGGTGCTTATCGGTAACAACCTGGTCAATATTCTCGCCTCTGCACTGGGCACCATCGTCGGGATGCGTCTGTACGGCAACGCAGGCGTGGCGATTGCCACAGGTGTGCTCACGTTTGTGGTACTGGTGTTTGCGGAAGTGTTGCCCAAAACCATCGCGGCGCTTTACCCGGAAAAAGTCGCCTACCCGAGCAGCTTCCTGTTAGCACCGCTGCTTATTCTGATGATGCCGCTGGTCTGGCTGCTGAATATGGTGACACGGGTGCTGATGCGCATGGTCGGTATAAAGGCAGACGTCACCATCAGTAGCGCGCTCAGCAAAGACGAACTGCGTACCATCGTGAACGAATCCCGCTCGCAGATCTCCCGCCGCAATCAGGACATGCTCCTGTCGGTGCTGGATCTGGAAAAGGTCAGCGTTGACGACATCATGGTGCCGCGCAATGAAATCGTCGGGATTGATATCAACGACGACTGGAAGGCCATTGTCCGCCAGCTGACGCACTCCCCGCACGGGCGTATCGTCCTCTACCGCGATTCTCTCGACGATGCCATCAGCATGCTGCGTGTGCGCGAGGCCTATCGCCTGATGACTGAGAAAAACGAGTTCACCAAAGAGGTAATGCTGCGTGCCGCCGACGAAATTTACTACGTGCCGGAAGGCACCCCACTCAGCACGCAGCTGGTGAAGTTCCAGCGCAACAAGAAGAAAGTCGGCCTGGTGGTGGATGAATACGGCGATATACAGGGGCTGGTGACGGTCGAAGATATTCTGGAAGAGATTGTCGGGGACTTTACCACCTCAATGTCGCCTTCCCTTGCGGAAGAAGTCACCCCGCAAAATGACGGGTCAGTGCTTATCGACGGCAGCGCCAACATTCGTGAAATCAATAAAGCGTTCAACTGGCATTTGCCGGAAGACGAAGCGCGGACGATGAACGGAATGATCCTGGAAGCGCTGGAAGAGATCCCGGCGGCAGGCACGCGCGTGCGTATTGAGCAGTATGATATTGATATTCTGGACGTTCAGGACAACATGATTAAGCAGGTTAAGGTCCTGCCCGTTAAACCTTTACGCGAAAGTATCGCCGAGTAATGTTGTAGGCCGGGTGAGGCGAAGCCGCCACCCGGCACTACGGGTCGGCAAATTACGCTTTCGCTTTCGCCACGGTCACCATCGCAGCGCGAATAGTACGGCCGTTCAGGGTATACCCTTTCTGCATCACGCCCAGCACGTTACCCGCGGCAACGTCTTCGGATTCCACCATCGCAATGGCCTGGTGAACGTTTGGATCCAGCGGTACATCCGTATCGGCAATCACTTCAACACCGAACTTACGCACCACATCCAGCATGGATTTCAGCGTCAGCTCAATGCCTTCAATCATCGCCGCGTTATCCGGGTTAGCTTTATCCGCCACTTCCAGCGCGCGATCCAGGCTGTCGATCACCGGAAGCAGTTCGTTGACGAATTTCTCCAGCGCAAATTTGTGCGCCTTTTCAACGTCCAGCTCGGTACGACGGCGCAGGTTTTCCATTTCCGCTTTGATACGCAGTACGCCATCGCGTTCGCGATTCTGCGCTTCTACCAACTGAGCTTCCAGGTTGGCAATTTTTTCATCGCGCGGGTCCACCTGCTCAGCAGACGTGTCTGGCTCTACTGCCTCAACTTCATCGTGCTGTTCCGTGATAATTTCTTCAGGGGCTTGCCCCTCAGGCGTTTTCTGTTCTTTACTACTCATGAATTTCTCCGCGTTTTTCTGCATTCATCTCGCTAACTTCGCTTATTATGGGGATCAGTTTCCTGGATTCAAGGGAACAAGGCAGATTGTCATCATTCATCAGGCACAAGGACCTCCAGAAAATGAATAATCATTTCAGGTGTATTGGGATCGTCGGCCATCCGCGTCACCCTACCGCATTGACGACACATGAAATGTTGTATCGCTGGCTGTGTGGTAAAGGCTATGAAGTGATGGTCGAGCAGCAGATTGCCCAGGAGTTGCAGCTTAAAAGCGTCAGAACCGGCACGCTGGCGGAAATTGGCCAGCAGGCGGATCTCGCCGTGGTGGTCGGTGGCGACGGCAATATGCTGGGCGCGGCGCGAACGCTGGCTCGCTATGATATTAAGGTTATTGGTGTTAACCGTGGCAATCTCGGTTTCCTTACCGACCTCGACCCGGACAATGCGCAGCAGCAGCTGGCGGACGTGCTGGAAGGCCACTATATCAGTGAAAAACGGTTTTTGCTGGAAGCCCAGGTGTGTCAGCAGGACTGCCAGAAGCGCATCAGCACCGCCATTAACGAGGTGGTTCTCCACCCCGGTAAAGTGGCGCACATGATCGAATTCGAAGTCTATATCGACGAAATCTTCGCTTTCTCGCAGCGGTCTGACGGGCTGATTATTTCAACCCCGACGGGGTCCACCGCCTACTCGCTTTCAGCCGGAGGTCCAATCCTTACGCCATCGCTGGATGCCATTACCCTGGTGCCGATGTTCCCGCATACGCTCTCGGCGCGTCCGCTGGTGATCAACGGCGACAGCACCATCCGACTGCGTTTTTCTCATCGCCGCAGCGATCTGGAGATCAGCTGCGACAGTCAGATTGCGCTCCCCATTCAGGAAGGTGAAGATGTCCTCATTCGCCGCTGCGATTACCACCTGAACCTCATTCACCCAAAAGATTACAGCTATTTCAACACATTAAGCTCCAAGCTCGGCTGGTCAAAAAAATTGTTCTGATTTTGCATCCAGCACTTTACTGTATATAAAACCAGTTTATACTGTATACAAACACAGTTATGGTTTTTCATACAGGAAAACAATTATGCTGGCACAACTGACCATCAGCAACTTTGCCATTGTTCGTGAGCTTGAGATCGACTTCCATAGCGGAATGACGGCGATTACCGGTGAAACCGGTGCAGGTAAATCCATTGCCATTGATGCCCTCGGCTTGTGCCTCGGTGGTCGTGCAGAGGGGGATATGGTGCGCACAGGCGCCGCCCGTGCCGATCTCTGCGCCCGCTTCTCGTTAAAAGACACACCTGCCGCCCTGCGCTGGCTGGAAGCAAACCAGCTCGAAGACGGACGTGAGTGTTTACTTCGCCGCGTCATCAGCAACGATGGCCGCTCCCGCGGTTTTATCAATGGTACAGCGGTTCCCCTCTCCCAGCTTCGCGAGCTGGGCCAGCTGCTCATCCAGATCCATGGTCAGCATGCGCACCAGCAGTTAATCAAACCCGAACAACAGAAAGCCCTGCTTGATGGCTATGCAGGTGAGTACGCGCTTACTCAACTCATGGCGGAGCACTATCGTCAGTGGCATCAAAGCTGCCGCGAACTTGCGCAGCATCAGCAGCAAAGCCAGGAGCGTACCGCGCGCGCCGAGCTGCTGGAATATCAACTGAAAGAGCTGAACGAATTTAACCCGCAGGCGGGTGAATTTGAGCAAATCGACGAAGAGTACAAGCGTCTGGCCAACAGCGGTCAGCTGCTCTCCACCAGCCAGACTGCCCTTAACATGCTGGCGGATGGCGAAGACGTGAATTTGCAGAGCCAGCTGTACAACGTGCGTCAGCTTGTGACCGAACTGACCGGCATGGACAATAAGCTTTCTGGCGTACTGGAAATGCTGGAAGAGGCCGCGATTCAGATTTCAGAAGCCGGGGATGAGCTGCGCCACTACTGTGAACGTCTGGATCTCGATCCGAACCGTCTGTTCGAGCTTGAGCAACGCATCTCCCGTCAGATTTCACTGGCGCGTAAGCATCACGTTACCCCGGAAGAGCTGCCGAATTACTATCAGTCTCTGCTGGAGGAACAGCAGCAGTTGGACGATCAGGCCGATTCCCTTGAAACCTTGTCTCTGGCGGTTAATCTGCATCATCAGCAGGCGCTGGAAACGGCGAAACGGCTGCACGACGTGCGGCAACACTATGCGCAGGAGCTTAGCCAGCACATTACCGACAGCATGCATACGCTGGCGATGCCGCATGGGGTGTTCACCATAGATGTTCGCTTTGAAGAGAATCACCTGACGGCGGAAGGCGCAGACCGCGTAGAATTCCGCGTCACCACCAACCCGGGCCAGCCTTTGCAGGCAATTTCGAAAGTGGCTTCCGGTGGTGAACTGTCGCGTATCGCCCTGGCCATTCAGGTGATTACCGCCCGTAAAATGGAAACCCCGGCGTTGATTTTCGATGAAGTGGATGTGGGTATCAGCGGCCCGACCGCGGCCGTTGTCGGCAAACTGCTGCGTCAGTTGGGTGAATCGACGCAGGTCATGTGTGTGACTCACCTGCCGCAGGTCGCCGGATGTGGTCATCACCACTTTATCGTCAGCAAGGAAACCGATGGCGAAATGACGGAAACGCACATGAAGCCGCTGGATAAACGCTCACGCTTGCAGGAGCTGGCACGCTTGCTCGGCGGCAGTGAAGTCACTCGCAATACCCTCGCGAATGCGAAAGAACTGCTGGCGGCATAAACTTTTTCGGGATCTCAGGGTCATACAGAACAACAAAAACGCCGCCAGACCGGTTTCAAAGTGGGGCAAGGTCTATTATCATCGGCATATTACATATGAGCCGCGTACTGCTCGGGCCCGAAAAGGAATCAAATCACTATGCGCTGTAAAACGCTGACCGCTGCCGCAGCGGTTCTTCTGATGTTGACCGCAGGCTGTTCCACTCTGGAGAAAGTGGTTTACCGTCCTGACATCAACCAGGGGAACTACCTTACCCCTAACGATGTGTCCAAAATCCGCGTGGGTATGACACAACAGCAGGTCGCTTATGCCCTGGGAACCCCGATGATGTCCGATCCGTTCGGCACAAACACCTGGTTCTATGTATTCCGCCAGCAGCCTGGTCATGAAGATGTAACCCAGCAAACCCTGACGCTGACCTTCAGCAGTGCCGGCGTGCTGACTAACATCGACAACAAGCCTGCCCTGACCAAATAATCAGGCGTCAACAACGCAAAAAGGTGCTCAATGAGCACCTTTTTTGTGTACATTTATTTGGCTACTTACCGGATTTCTCTGCTCGCTGACGGCGCAACTCTTTCGGGTCGGCAATCAGAGGACGATAGATTTCAACCCTGTCGCCCTCTTTCAGCACATCACCGAGCTTAACCGGACGGCTATAAATGCCGACTTTATTCTTCGCCAGGTCAATATCACGGCGAAGTTCAAGGATGCCGGAGGCCCGGATAGCCGCCTCAACGGTGGCGCCCTCTTCAAGCGTCACGCGCTGCAAATACTGCTTCTCCGGCAGCGCATACACCACCTCAACAGCAATCTTATGCGACACTGTAAACCTCTTTGGCGCGCGTGGTGAACGCCTGAACCATATTCGAGGCCAGCTCTTTAAAGATTCGGCCAAACGCCAGTTCGATCAGCTTATTGGTAAATTCAAAATCCAGATGAAACTCAATGCGGCAGGCGTCAGCGCTCAGTGGCGTAAACTTCCACCCTCCCATCAGTTTTTTAAACGGACCATCCACCAGATGCATCAAAATACTCTGATTGCTCGTCAGGGTATTGCGCGTGGTGAACGTTTTGCTGATCCCCGCTTTGGAGACATCCACGGCCGCAGTCATCTGCGTCGGGCCGGATTCCAGCACTCGGCTACCGGTGCATCCTGGAATAAATTCCGGATAGGACTGAACGTCGTTCACTAACTGATACATTTGTTCCGCGCTGTAGGGAACAAGCGCAGTACGGCTAATCTGAGGCATAGCATTTTCCATGGTCACACAACAGACAAATAATAACATTTATCACCTGTTAAAAAAACGCTAAGCCTTATCTCGTGCTAATATAGCGCGTTAGACCTCACAGGACGCAATGAGGTGACTTTTTAAAATCAGATTACCGACGGCTTTACGACACTTATGACGAAGAAAAAAGCACATAAACCTGGTTCGGCGACCATTGCGCTTAACAAGCGTGCTCGCCACGAGTATTTCATCGAAGAAGAATTCGAGGCCGGCCTTGCGTTGCAGGGCTGGGAAGTAAAATCGCTGCGTGCCGGGAAAGCCAATATCGGCGACAGCTACGTGATCCTGAAAGACGGTGAGGCCTTCCTGTTCGGCGCGAACTTTACGCCGCTGACCGTCGCCTCTTCACATTACGTTTGCGATCCTACCCGCACCCGTAAGCTGCTGCTGAACAAGCGCGAACTGGAATCCCTCTACGGACGCATCAACCGTGAAGGCTTCACCGTGGTGGCACTCTCTTTGTACTGGAAAAACGCCTGGTGCAAAGTGAAAATCGGCGTGGCGAAAGGTAAGAAACAACACGACAAGCGTACTGACCTGAAAGCACGCGAGTGGCAGCTCGATAAAGCACGTATCATGAAAAACGCAGGACGTTGATTCTGCGCGCTTATTGTACTATTCAATAAGTTAGCGTTTCGGGCTGGTGTCGAGGAAGTGAAATCTGGTATACTGAGTTCAACACTATTGGGGCTGATTCTGGATTCGACGGGATTTGCGAAACCCAAGGTGCATGCCGAGGGGCGGTTTGCCTCGTTAAAAGCCGCAAAAAAATAGTCGCAAACGACGAAAACTACGCTTTAGCAGCTTAATAACCTGCTAAGAGCCCTCTCTCCCTAGCTTCCGCTCTTAAGACGGGGATCAAAGAGAGGTCAAACCCAAAAGAGATCGCGTGGAAACCCTGCCTGGGGTTGAAGCGTTAAAACTAATCAGGCTAGTTCGTTAGTGGCGTGTCTGTCCGCAGCTGGCGTGCGAATGTAAAGACAAACTAAGCATGTAGTACCGAGGATGTAGAAATTTCGGACGCGGGTTCAACTCCCGCCAGCTCCACCAAACATTCATTCATGATGCATCATGAACCTTAAAAAAGCCTGTAACTTCAACGAGTTGCAGGCTTTTTTGTTGCATGTGTGGTCATGATCTCTGTATGAATCTTAACCTTTTGGCACCATGTTTAGCACCACGGTATCGTGGGGCTAAAAAAGCGTGGTGCTAAAACATGCCTAAGCAACTGAAACCCTTAACAAATGTGGAGATCGCTGGCGCGAAGCCCCGTAGCACAGACTATGAGCTACGGGACGGTGAAGGCCTGTACTTGCTGGTTAAGACTTCAGGGAGGAAGGCTTGGCATTTCGAGTATTATCATCCCGTCACCAAAAAGCGCACCAAAACCAGCCTTGGCCCTTACCCGGTCGTTACACTGGCGATGGCCCGCGAAACTCGCACGAAATACAGACGACTGCTCTGGCAGGGCATCGATCCCCGTCAACACTTAGCAGGAATAGCTGAAGAAAAACGCATCCAGAATGAATGCACGCTGGAAAAAGTTGCGGAACAGTGGCTCAAAGAGAAGAAACGGACCAGCGATCTTAGCGAAGATCACGCCAAAGATGTCTGGCGTTCGCTGGAGATGCACGTCTTCCCTTCTCTGGGCAGTACGCCCGTCACCGAGATCCGCCCTAAGATGCTCAAGGAGCACCTCACACCGCTGGAAGAACAGGGTATCCTCGAAACGCTGCGCCGGGTTATCTCACGGCTCAATGAAATCTTCCGCTTCGCCATCTCCGAAGAGCTCATCGAGTTTAACCCAGCAGACAACCTGGTCGCCCGCTTCAAGAAACCGAAAAAGCAGAACATGCCCGCCCTTCACCCCAGTGAACTGGGCAGGCTGATGCTGGCCTTACAGAACGCTTCTATCCGCAAGGAAACCCGCTGCCTTATCGAATGGGAGCTACTGACCTGGGTTCGCCCCGGCGAAGCCGTCAGCGCCCGCTGGTGCGACATCGATATGAAAAAAGCGGAATGGCGCATCCCCGACACCTTTATGAAGATGAACCGTTCGCACGCGGTGCCGCTCAGCAAACAGGCGCTGCGCGTTCTTCAGATCATGGAGCCCATCAGCCGCCATCGCCCGTGGGTCTTCCCCAGCATCCGCAAACCACTGGAGCACATGCACCAGCAGACCGCGAACGCCGCGCTTATCCGTATGGGGTTCGGCGGTGAGCTGGTTGCCCACGGTATGCGCAGCATCGCCAGAACGGCGGGTGCAGGTCATTTTCCCCGTGAAGTACTGGAATCTGCACTGGCACACCAGAAAGAAGACGAAATCGAAGCGGCCTACAACCGCAGCGACTATCTGGAACAAAGGCGACCGCTGATGCAGTGGTGGGGAAACTACGTTGATGCCGCCAGACGGCAAGTGCTGCTCGGTGCAGAAGAACCGCTGCAAATCGTGGAAGGAGAATAATGTGACCAGTCCCATTCGTCAGAGTCTGTTTGAACGGGAATGCGATATGCCGCTGCTGGAAGCGCGGCATCTTGCCCTCCTGCTTCTCGGCCTCGATGCTTCCCAACCTGCAAACGCCCTGCCGGAAGAACATCAGGAGAATTACCGTATCCTGCACGACGCCATCAGCCGCACCATCAAAGCAACGGGCATGGTCAGCGCCCCGGCGAACAAACGCATGTTCTATGCCGATGAAATGTTCGCACTGGCCTGGCGGCTCATTGATGACGAACTCACGCCGCCAGAAATTAAGGCCCGGAGCCTGAAGGCGGTGATGAAACTGTCGCGTCACAGTCGCGGCCGCAAGTGGCTGAAGACACTCGGCGACGACGCGCTTCCGGATCTCACTGCTTCCACACAACCTTCCCAGCGTGGGATGCATAAACGCGACAAGGCTCGGGAGAATACTGCCAGGCTCTGCTGGTTACTGGTTCAGCTTCTGGTTGAGGAGACTGACGGGCGTTATGGTACGTCTGATAAACCGACTTCGGATCGGATACTTCGTAAGCTGAAGACGCTGGCGCAGGAGCGGGAATTACCGTCTGATGGGCTTGGACGGGGGACGTTTTATGAGGTGATGAAGATGGGGCGGGAGAAGAGAACATAGGTAGGCGCTCCCAGTGTCGGGTGTAGCGAACCGATTAAGCTCTGAAACCTTTGGCGTATAGTCAATATCGTGCCGGAAACACACACGTCTAACAAATAACAAATTTGGCAGACTGTTACGTCATGAAAATTCTTATATACTTTAAAGATTATTTGCTACCTTCTCCCCCATTAAACATTAGAGTGGCATTAGCTATTTTGTAAATGCCACTTTTTTATCAAAATGCTGGAGCTTTTTTCCCAAAATACTGATACCAGTAATCTTTCCAGTTAGAGCGCAAAGAAAATTGTGGATTTCTACCATTTTCATGGAACTCTAGCCAAGGAAGATCCAATATATTATCCTTTCTGAGTTCTCTTGACATATTGTTGGTTGCTATTTTTGGTCTATTTACATCAATAACAATGTGCTCATTTATTATTTTCGTCAACTCCACAGCATGGCTTTTATCAAAACCTCTTGCTTTTCTTAATGCCAATGCCACCATAATTATAGGAATATAAATTGTTCCTGCTATTTTCAATGAACCAATATTTTTTGGAATTGAATTTATTATTTTACTATCAATTGGCTTCTCTACGTTTTTATGTTTACCATTATTAATAGGAAGTTGCAGATGATCTGTCGATGTCACTAAATTTAATCTTAATTGTTGACAACTTTCAAAATCTAAAATTGAATTTTTAACTGATCTATAATCTGACTTCGGAATCTCAATGTACTTTAACTCATCATTTTCATCTGATTCGATTATTAAGCCTAATGGAGCAGAACTTGAGGACATAAGTTCTACATAACAACCATAATCAAGAGTATAGAGTGTATATTTTTTTCCTATAGCGTTTCGAGCTGAAACTCCTTGTTTTAAAACGTGAATAACCCGCATATCATAAAGATAATCAATCAAAGGATTATTGTTTTCATTACTTATTAAAAAACCACGTGTTTTTCTATGTCCAATGACTTCGTTTATTATTTTATCAAGTAAAACAACTGCTTCAGGTTTGCTATTTAGGGCCGCATGTTTATTTACCTGAAACCATTTCTGCGCAGATTTACGGACATGTACAATTGATATTTTGTTCTCCAGTGCTGACTGTGCCGCAAGTGAAATGATATTTATAGCATCTCGAGGAACCCCTTCTACCGCACGGACATACTCATCGAACGCTGATGGTTGAGTAAACACATCATTAATAAACAAGTTTGCCTCAACATCACATATTGAATTTTTATCTATTGCTTGGGCATGTTTATGAAGCAGATTTTTGAAAAAAGTCTTAGCAGCATCACGATCGTTATCAAAAACCATATACTCATCTAAATTAATAACGGAAGAGGCGTCAGAACCAAGTTCAATTCCTACACGAACACCAGTGTCTTGATCATGTAGTAAAAAATTACATCGATGGGCTATTGCTGCTATTTTTACTGTAATACCAGAGATGGGATATAGAATTCTACGAAGAAGTTCTGCAAGATAAGGTTGAAGATCCATTGGTACCTCAGACCATTCATCAATCAGTACCCATAATTCTTTTTTTGGTAATTTTGAAACTATATTGCTGAGTAGCTTAGTGATTTCTCCGAAGTGAATCCTTAATGTTTTCTTTCCAGATACTTTTTTTCTTTCCGTATTATCTGATGATATTTTATCTAAGCGTGAAAAATTGGCAGATATGTTGGTATTAGTTACCATTAAACCTATCGAAGAATTCATAGAATTATGGCTTACCGAACAATTTTCCTCCTCCGTGGTACCTTCTATATTTAATGAGGTTGCCTTATCAATAAAATCATTAAGTAATTGCGCTATTTCAGTCGTATTTTCAAGATCCTTTTCAAAAATATAGTCTAGAATTATTTCATGTATATTACATAACGTGTCAGAAAGTAATCTGGTGGCCCTTTCACTTAATGAAATATTGGGGTCAGAAAAAATCCCTCCAGTAGATCCTATCAACCTCATGTCTATAGGAACACAAATGATCCCACTTTGTTGAATATTGTTGGAAAGAACAGCCAAGAAGTGCGTTTTCCCCGTACCTCTTCTACCGAACATTATCTGATTGTCATTACTGGACAATAGGGTATATGTGGGGCCAACGTCAACAAAGGATCTGATCAGATGGTCTGGCTGAAGTTTCTCTGCCCTCTTAGCAAGCCTCATCATTATTGAATTTATATTTCGCATAATCATCCATTCGAGTTCATCATTAGAATAAATTACGAAGAAGAGAAATTAGCTATTCCCTAATAAAATGGTACCTCAATACTATAAATTATCAAAGAAATTATTATGGAGCATCCGCGTTATTACAAGAAGTTCCTAAAAAGCAAACAGGTATGTAAGATTGTTTCAAGATCATCATAATTTCCTTTTCATTTGATTAATAAACATCGCCTTAAAAGACCCTAAGGATTGGTAATGTCGGTTTTTTCGCTCATAGCTGAGGGTGAGATTGCGATAGCTAATGCGAAGTGTTTATAGTCGTCCGTTGCCATTCATTAACCTCATCATGTAGGGTCTTGATTAAGCATTAGAAGATAAAAATCATTTACTTTCAATTAATTAACTAAAAGACATCAGTTTTACCAGTAAATAAGTTCTTCCAGGACTCATTACTTTCTATCCGGACTACGATTTTTCACCCGGACCTATACCTCCCCTTCCCGTTCCGCGCTATAACCGCTCCGACACTCTGTTCCCGTGAGGTGCAATCATGAAAACCCGTGTTGACAGTAACGATGCTTTTCCCGAAAGCGGTAACGTGCGTATGCGGCAGGTGGTCCAGTTTGTGGCGATGAGCGAATCTTCGGTTTACCGCCTGATTAAAGACACCGACTTTCCCCGCCCCGTCCACCTCTCTTCCCGACTGGTGGTCTTCGATGCCGCTGAAATCCGCCAGTGGCAACAGCGCCGCACCGCCATCCGTTAATCCACGCTCAGGGATGAGCCGACTGATACCCCATCATGAAACGCGCCCCTTTTCTCTGTAAGCAGTCTCCGGACCGCACGCTCGAAGTGGTGATCCTTGCCGGAAGCCTGGCATGGGAGACCTCACGCGACTGGCGAAAAGATCCTGACCGGGAAGATGATATTCCTCCGGTGGTACTCGGCCCGGATGAACTGGCCGATCTGGACAACCTGACCATAATCAGACCTGACACGCTCTACGTCCGGGTACTTCGCACAGGCGATATCCGCGAGGAGGAGTTGCTGAAAATCGCCGTAAAACTGGCGCACACGAACGTACAGATGGCCCGGCTGATGAGCCCTGACGGTGAGTTGCTGGAGAACTGGACCGGGCAGCTTGAACGCCTGCGACAGGAAAGGCCCTCTGACATCCTGCCGGAGCACTTCCGCCTCGATGAAGAGGCACTGTGGTTTGACAAGCTCACCGAACGCCGGGACGGTGAAAGCGATGTCCAGCCCCAGCGCATCTGTTCCCCTCTGCGCGTCACCGCTATCACCTGCGACAGCCATGACGGCAGCTATGGCCGCCTGCTGGAATGGCACACGACCACCGGGCAGTTGCGGCGCTGGGCCATGCCGATGGCAATGCTCAGCGGAAACGGCGAGGAGCTGCGGCGCATCCTGCTGGAGAACGGCCTGACCTACATCTCCACCCGCCCCGCCCTGCGCAGCCTGCTGTGCGAATACATCTCACGGTCACTCCCCGGACGCCGGGTCACCTGCGTGGAGAAAACCGGCTGGCACAACGGCGTTTACGTACTGCCGGATGAGGTTATCGGTCCCGGTGGCGACAATGTCATCCTTCAGGGCAGCCACTACCTGACCGGCGGCTTTGCGCAGGCCGGTACGCTGGCAGAGTGGCAGGAGCAGGTCGCCGCACTCTGTGCAGGCAATTCACGGCTGGTCTTTGCCG
>NZ_QFRV01000052.1:0-33824 GCF_004136805.1 Enterobacter cloacae complex sp. GF14B | reverse complement strand
GTCGCCTGCCGCCAGCCCAACCGCGACGCTTGCCCCGATCGTCAGTCACCTGGCGCCTTCACAGCCTGCCGCTACCGTTGCGACAGCGCCGGTGTTAAGCCAGCCGCTGGGCACGCACGAATGGCAGCAGAATCTGAGCCAGCACATCACCCTGTTCACCAGACAGGGACAGCAGACCGCAGAGCTGCGTCTGCACCCGGAAGATCTGGGTCAGGTGCAAATTTCGCTTAAGCTGGATGACAACCAGGCACAGTTGCAGATGGTTTCGCCCCACAGCCACGTTCGCGCGGCGCTGGAAGCGGCCCTGCCGATCCTGCGCACGCAGCTTGCGGAAAACGGCATTCAGCTTTCTCAAAGCAGCGTCAGCAGCGAGGGCTTTGCCGGGCAGCAGCAGTCCTCATCCGGGCAGCAACAGCACGCTTCGCGTTCCGGCCAGCATGGCGGGTTTAACGATGAGAGTGAAGAGTTATTGCCTGCCCCTGCCGCCCTGCAATCCGCCGCACGCGGCAGCCGTGCCGTAGACATCTTTGCCTAAACGCCAGAGGTAACGTGATTATCCCCGTCTTTTCCACGCTTTGACCTAAGCCGGACACGGGATAATCACCGTATTAAGCTGTACCGAAACAGGAAGCTCGTATCAGATGACAGACTCCGCTATCACCAAAAAAAGCAAGCGTTCCATCTGGATCCCGCTGCTGGTGTTGATTACCCTCGCGGCCTGCGCCACCGCAGGCTACAGTTACTGGCGTATGCAGCAGGAACCCTCCAGCGCGGCCGCCAAAGCTGAAGCGCCGCCTCCACCGGCGCCGGTCTTCTACCCGCTGGATACGTTCACCGTGAACCTGGGCGATGCGGATCGCGTGCTTTACGTGGGTATTACGCTGCGTCTGAAAGATGAAGCGACCCGTGCACGTCTAAACGACTACCTGCCAGAAGTGCGTAGCCGTCTGCTGCTGCTGTTTTCTCGTCAGGATGCCTCCGCGCTCGCCACCGATGTGGGCAAGCAAAAGCTGGTCGATGCCATCAAACAGACGCTGGCGACCCCGCTGGTAAACGGCCAACCTAAGCAGGAAGTCACTGACGTTCTGTATACAGCCTTCATTCTGCGGTAACGACATGGGCGACAGTATTCTTTCTCAGGCAGAAATCGATGCGCTGCTCAACGGCGACAGCGATAAGAGTGACGAACCGAAACCGGGTCTGACCGGCGACGATAATATTCGTCCCTACGATCCCAATACCCAGCGTCGCGTGGTGCGCGAGCGTTTACAGGCGCTGGAGATCATCAACGAACGTTTCGCACGTCAGTTCCGTATGGGGCTGTTTAACCTGCTGCGTCGTAGCCCGGATATCACCGTCGGTGCCATCCGCATTCAGCCGTATCATGAGTTTGCCCGCAACCTGCCGGTGCCAACCAACCTTAACCTGATCCATCT
This sequence comes from Enterobacter cloacae complex sp. GF14B, assembly GCF_004136805.1. Classification (NCBI taxonomy): domain Bacteria; kingdom Pseudomonadati; phylum Pseudomonadota; class Gammaproteobacteria; order Enterobacterales; family Enterobacteriaceae; genus Enterobacter; species Enterobacter cloacae complex sp. GF14B. Next base: position 32,388 of record NZ_QFRV01000052.1, on the reverse strand, counting down.
GAAACCGCTGCGCGGTACCGGCCTGGTGGTGTTCTCGCCAAGCCTGGTGTTCATCGCAGTGGACAACCTGTTCGGTGGCGATGGTCGTTTCCCGACCAAAGTGGAAGGCCGCGAGTTTACCCATACCGAACAGCGCGTGATTAACCGCATGCTGAAGCTGGCGCTGGAATCCTACAGCGACGCGTGGAAAGCGATTAACCCGCTGGAAGTGGAGTACGTGCGTTCTGAGATGCAGGTGAAATTTACCAACATCACCACCTCCCCGAATGACATCGTCGTGAATACCCCGTTCCACGTCGAGATCGGCAACCTGACGGGCGAGTTCAACATCTGCCTGCCGTTCAGCATGATTGAACCGCTGCGCGAACTGCTGGTGAACCCGCCGCTGGAGAACTCACGTCACGAAGATCAGAACTGGCGTGAGAACCTGGTGCGTCAGGTGCAGCACTCGCAGCTGGAGCTGGTAGCCAACTTTGCCGACATCTCCATGCGGTTATCGCAGATCCTGAAATTACAACCCGGCGACGTTTTGCCGATAGATAAACCCGACCGCATTATTGCCCATGTGGATGGCGTACCCGTGCTGACAAGCCAGTACGGCACGATTAACGGCCAGTATGCGTTACGCGTTGAGCACTTGATCAACCCGATTTTGAATTCGCTGAATGAGGAACAGCCCAAATGAGTGACATGAACAATCCGTCCGATGAAAACAGCGGAGCACTGGACGATCTGTGGGCTGACGCGTTAAACGAGCAGAAAACAACGCCGACGAAAAGCGCGGCAGACGCGGTCTTTCAGCAGTTAGGCGGCGGCGACGTCAGCGGCACGTTGCAGGACATCGACCTGATTATGGACATTCCGGTCAAGCTGACCGTTGAGCTGGGTCGCACCCGCATGACCATTAAAGAGCTGCTGCGCCTGACGCAGGGTTCCGTGGTGGCGCTTGACGGTTTAGCGGGTGAGCCGCTGGATATTCTAATCAACGGCTACCTGATTGCACAAGGCGAAGTGGTGGTGGTGGCCGATAAATACGGCGTACGTATCACCGACATCATTACCCCTTCCGAACGTATGCGTCGTCTGAGCCGTTAAGTATGAAAACCCAGGCAACACTGTCCGCGCCCTCCGCCGTACCCGGCTCACCGCTGCTCCAGGTGAGCGGCGCGCTGTTCGGTATTATTGCCTTTATCCTTATCGCCGCCTGGCTGGCAAAGCGTTTCGGTCTGGCGGGGAAAACGGCCGGTACCCGCGGGTTGAAGGTCAGCGCCAGCACCCCGCTAGGACCGCGCGAACGCGTGGTCATTGTGGAGGTGGAAGATGCGCGACTGGTGCTGGGCGTGACCGCCTCCAGCATTAACGTTCTTCACACGCTGCCCCCTGCGCCTGCCACGGTGGAGGCTAACGCCCAGGCCCCTGCGGATTTCCAGTCCGTTATGAAGAGTTTGCTCAAGCGTCCCGGGAGATCCTGATGCGCCGTTTGTTATTCCTTACGCTGGCAGGCCTGGGCCTGTTCGCGCCCTCTGTGTATGCGCAACTGCCGGGGCTGGTTTCCACGCCGCTGGCGAACGGGGGACAAAGCTGGTCCCTGTCCGTGCAGACGCTGGTGTTCATCACCTCGCTGACCTTTATCCCGGCGATCCTGCTGATGATGACCAGCTTCACCCGCATCATCATTGTGTTTGGTCTGCTGCGAAATGCGCTCGGCACACCGTCCGCACCGCCCAATCAGGTGCTGCTGGGTTTAGCCCTGTTCCTGACCTTTTTCATTATGTCGCCGGTTATCGACAAGATTTACACCGAGGCGTACCAGCCGTTCAGCGAAGATAAAATTTCCATGCAGGTTGCCCTGGAAAAGGGGGCTCAGCCATTACGTGAATTTATGCTTCGCCAGACGCGTGAAGCGGATTTGGCCCTATTTGCCCGTCTCGCTAACACGGGCGAGTTACAGGGACCGGAAGCGGTGCCGATGCGCATCCTGCTGCCAGCGTATGTCACCAGCGAGCTGAAAACCGCGTTCCAGATTGGCTTCACCATTTTCATTCCGTTCCTGATTATCGACCTGGTGATCGCCAGCGTCCTGATGGCGCTCGGGATGATGATGGTTCCGCCCGCGACCATTGCCCTGCCCTTTAAGATCATGCTGTTCGTGCTGGTCGACGGCTGGCAGCTGCTGGTCAGCTCGCTGGCGCAGAGTTTCTACAGTTGAGGAGCGCGCAATGACGCCTGAGTCGGTCATGATGATGGGCACGGAGGCGATGAAAGTCGCGATTGCTGTCGCCGCGCCCCTGCTGCTGGTTGCGCTAGTCACCGGTCTGATTATCAGTATTCTCCAGGCCGCCACGCAGATTAACGAAATGACCCTGTCGTTCATCCCGAAGATCATTGCCGTCTTCGTGGCGATTATCGTTGCCGGGCCATGGATGCTCAATTTGCTGCTGGACTATATGCGCAACCTGTTCACCAATCTGCCTTACATCATCGGCTGACGGACGATGCTGCATTTCACCAGCGATCAGTTTGTTCAGTGGCTCGGGATCTATTTCTGGCCGATGCTGCGCATCATGGCGCTGATCTCCACCGCCCCCATACTCAGTGAAAAGTCGGTGCCTAAACGCGTCAAAGTTGGGCTGGGCATGGTTATCACGATTATCGTTGCCCCTTCCCTGCCGGCGGTGGATATCCCGATCTTTTCCCCGAATGCGATCTGGATTGCCCTGCAACAGGTGATGATTGGCGTGGCGGTCGGGTTCACGATGCAGCTCGCCTTCGCCGCGGTACGAACGGCAGGTGAACTTATCGGTTTGCAAATGGGCCTGTCTTTCGCGACGTTCGTTGACCCGGGCAGCCACCTGAATATGCCCGTGCTGGCACGTATTATCGACCTGCTGGCGATGCTGTTGTTTCTCTCGTTCAACGGCCACCTGTGGCTCATCTCGATGCTGGTGGACACCTTCCACACGCTGCCGATTGGCGACAACCCGGTAAACAGCAACGCGTTTCTGGCGCTGGTGAGGGCTGCCGGGCTGATCTTCCTCAACGGGCTGATGCTGGCGCTGCCGATCATTACCCTGCTGCTCACCGTTAACCTCGCATTAGGTTTACTCAACCGAATGGCTCCGCAGCTGTCGGTATTCGTCATCGGCTTTCCGGTGACGTTGACGGTTGGCCTTTTATTAATGTCATTATTGATGCCACTTATCGCCCCCTTCTGCGAACATTTATTCAGTGAGATATTCAATCTGTTAGCGGATATTGTTAGCGAACTTCCACGCAAATAATAACCCGCAGTGTTTGCAATGTCTTTCTGAGGATATTCCTAAAAATAATCTCGAAAAACATCTACCAGGATATATCTGACGCGGTTTAAATGTTTCTAACCACCTCACAATACTTAATATTTACTTTACTTTAAGATGATTCCTGGCAAATTATACGTAACTTTACGGGATAGTGAGTTCGCCTGAAAGTCTTTGTCATGCTCACAGGTTTTATTAGATTTTTTCCATCCCGTATGGCTGTTTATGAGCTCTCAGGCAGGTGGTGAATTATCGTTACGCATTGAGTGAGGGTATGCCATGTCAACGATCATTATGGATTTATGCAGCTACACCCGGCTAGGGTTAACCGGGTACTTAGCAAGCAGAGGGGTTAGAAAGAGAGACATCAACGATGCACACACCGTTGAAGAACTCGCAGCCGCTTGTGACGCCCACAAGCCCGGCGTGGTGTTTATTAATGAGGACTGTTTCATTCACGACCCCGCTAACAGTCAGCACATTAAGCAGATCATTAATCAGCATCCTAAGACCCTGTTTATTGTTTTTATGGCGATCGCCAATATTCATTTCGATGAGTATTTGTTGGTGCGTAAAAACTTATTAATCAGCTCGAAATCGATTAAACCAGAGTCACTTGATGACATTCTGGGCGATTATTTGAATAAAGAAGTTAAGAATGTAGGGGCGATTAACTTACCCACCCTATCATTAAGCAGAACTGAATCAAGTATGCTAAGAATGTGGATGGCTGGACAAGGGACAATTCAGATCTCAGACCAGATGAATATCAAGGCAAAAACAGTATCGTCACACAAAGGAAATATTAAAAGGAAAATTAAAACGCATAATAAGCAAGTGATATACCATGTCGTACGCCTGACAGATAATGTGACGAATGGGATTTTCGTTAATATGCGCTAATTTGCACGGCCATGTTGTACCCTACCTTGATCTCTGGCCTGGCCAGAGATTTTGCTTTTAAGCAGCCGGAGCCGGGGAGAAGACGCCCCCGACGCCGCCCTATTCCGCCGTTTCCACAAAGATCCCATCCGGGTGCCCCAGTTCGTTGAAGAACCAGATGCCGAGCGGGTAATCTTCCAGCGACACCAGATACATTGTGCCTTCATTAAACTCTTCTATTGCCAGAACCACGCCCGGGCGGCGCGGCCCACCGTCCGTTTTGACGGTTACCCGATCGTTGACCTTCATACATTCCTCCTGTGGTTTTGAGCCAGTGTAGAACAAATTACATTGCCTGGCATCGCCGCCCGGCGCGAATGGCGTTTTTGTGTGCGGTCTATACTTAGCTGTTGAGACGGTTAAATGAGGAGCCCGCCATGAAGACTGACAAAGAGTACAGCGACACCATTAAGCGTGAGGTTGAAGTGGATGTCGATGCCCTGCTTGCCGCCATCAATGAAATTAGTGAGTCCGAAGTTCATCGCGCGGAGGATAATTCAGACCGTGTCGTGGTCAATGGTCGGGATTACCATACCTACCGTGAACTGGCTGAAGCATTCGAGCTGGATATCCATGACTTTAGCGTCTCGGAGACGAACCGCTAAGACGAAAAAAATCCCGGTCAAGGGGATGACCGGGATCAAACTTGCTTATGCAAGAAGCACTTGTAAATTCGTTACACCAGGAAATCTGATGCAGGTAAGACATTATCCCCAACAGAATTGTCTTACAAGCATATATTCTCTTTGCGAATATTATATTTTATACATGTGAATTTTGGTTATGAGTATAAACCTGCGCCGCGTGTGGGTTTGTCGGGATCGATTCCACTTAAACGGCGCTTCAATGCCTATTTTTTTTAAGATTTTTCTTAGGAAAAATCATCATCCGGGAGACATTATGCCTTCGCTTGAGGAGACTCTTCTTGTCTTTACCGACCTCGACGGCACGCTGTTGGATTTTCACACCCTTGACTGGCAGCCTGCGGCCCCGTGGCTGGAAAAGTTAATGGATGAACAGATACCGGTCATTCTGTGCAGCAGCAAAACCGCGTCCGAGATGGATGACATCCAGCAGGAACTGGGGCTTGGCGGGCTGCCCTACATTGCGGAAAACGGCGCGGTGATCCAGCCTGACGTACGGTGGGAAAACGCCGCACGGTTCATCTCAGAAAAGAAGCATGACGATATCCGGCAGTGTATTGCCCGGGTACGCCAGGAGATGCATCTGAAATTCACCACCTTCGATGATGTGGACGAGCACGTAGTCGCCGAATGGACCGGGCTGAGCCGTCCCCGTTCGGTGCTTGCGCGCAAGCACGAGGCTTCCGTGACGCTGATCTGGCGTGACAGTGATGAACAAATGAGATACTTTGCCGCCGAACTCGCCCGGCAGCGGCTGAAGATCGTCCAGGGTGCACGCTTCTGGCATATTCTGGACACCTGCTGCGGCAAAGACGTGGCGGTTCACTGGCTTGTGGACCAGTATCGCCTGCACGAGGGCTACGAACCGACGACGCTGGGCCTGGGCGACGGCCCCAATGATGCCCCGCTGCTGGACAGCGTAGGCTTCGCCGTGGTGGTGAAAGGCTTCAACCGGGAGGGTATCAGCCTTATAAACAACGATCCAGCCCGGGTTTATCACACTCAGCACACCGGGCCGACCGGCTGGTGCGAGGGACTTGATTACTTTTTGAGGTGATCTTGCCAGATGACCCGGTTACGCCCGCGCTGTTTCGCCTCATACAGACGCGCATCGGCGGTGGATTGCAGATTTTCGAAGTGATAATTGCCCTTCTCCTGCGCACCAGAGACGCCAAACGACGCACTCACGCGCAGGGTGGTACTTTTCTTAATCAGGATCTCTTTGCTGTCGATACGCTCGCGGATCTGCTCTGCGACTTCCGCCGCCTCTTCAAGCGTCATGCCGGGCAGCACCACACAGAACTCTTCCCCCCCGACACGTCCGGCAATATCTTTATCACGGAGGGTGCTGGCAATCAGCCCCGCGGCATGGGACAACACCTTATCACCCGCCTGATGCCCGAACCGATCATTGATACTCTTGAAACAGTCAAGATCGATCTGAATGACCGAGAAAGGCAGCGACTGCTGTTCACACTGCTTCGCCAGTATTTTCGCCTGATCAAACAGCGATCCACGATTATTCAGCCGGGTCAGAGGGTCATGCCAGGCCTGCCATTGCAGCGAGTTCTGCATCGAATACATATTACTGACCATGCGCCGGATCACCAGCCATGAGATGAGCAGCATCGCGGTGAACAGCGCCCAAAGCAATGCCAGCACAATGCTGATGCTACCGAAATCGCCGCGCACCCCTTCATCCAGGGTGTGCACGCGCAGGATGACGCCATCAAAATGGTCAAGACGCTCCCAGCTGACAAAACGACTCCCCAGACGAATGCCGCCTTCGGAATCCGATTCTATCGCGTGCGCTATTTGGGCTAATTCGCGCGCGTCAAAATGATTAACGTCCACAGCAGGTGACTCAGATGTCGCAAGCAGGGTAAGCCGGCTGTCATACAGCTGGTATTCCCCTTCCGGGTTATCGCCCACGGCTTCCACCAGCAGGCGACGCAGGGTGGCAAAGGTGAAATCCATCGCCACCACGCCATACCAGACGTGATGGTAATAAACCGGCACGCTGGCGGTAATCAGCGGCTTTTTGCCCACAAAGGAGGAAGGCGGCGAGATAAACCAGCGCACGGCACGCGCACGGTTTTCACGCTCGGACTGTTGGGTAAACCAGGGCTGAGTGACCAGATGATAATAGCGCTGCGCGATATCGCTGGAATTTCCCGGCGTATCCGTTTCCAGAAAGAATCCGGCGCGAGAGACATAAATCACGCGCTCTTCGTTGCGGGAAGGGCTGGATGCCAGACGCAGTAAATACCCCACTTCAAGCGCCGCGGACAATTCATTATCAAGGTACTCATCATCACGGTTCAGAAGAGTGGTCTTTTCAACGAAGGCATCCGAAACACCGTTGATCGATAATGTGCGCCGTTTATCAACCGCAATTTGCCAGGTGGGAGACGTGCGCAAATGCGCAAAACGCTTTACCGCATCATGCAGCGCGCCAAACGCCAGCGGCGTTTCCAGCGCATCATGCATGCTGTGGCGAAAAAACAGCATTTTATCGACGCTGAACTGAAGCTGTCTGTCCAGCGCACTGGCAACCGTTTCAAGATGGTTACGCTGGCTGGAGATATAAGCATCTTCCAGTACCACAACTTCGCGCCAGGTCAGGAGAGTGGAAAAAATCAGGACAACGATAAAACAGAGGTTAACAATCAAACTGGGATTGCTACGCTTATGCAGCCACTGCAAAAAAGATTGTTTTACAACAAAGGTATCGTGCTGCACACACACTCCCTGATTATCGCTCACCATCCGATATGATAAGTCTTCTGCCAGTAAAAACGCCCGGCAAGGCCGGGCGTTGTGTGATTAAGCCTTGTCGCGTTTTTGCCTTTTATTAGCAGGCTGAAGCTCGTCTTCACGAAAAGCCTCCCGCTTAATGCCGTATCCATCATGCCACCGACACTCCACCATTCCGCTGGAATACCCGGTGACGATCATGCCTGGACCACCATTTTTAGGCTTAACTTCATCACTGATCAAAAAGACCATACCTGCCTCCTGTATCAGGGTGAAACGTTTTCAATTTAGACGAGGAATAGTCTTTTTGCACCCGGGGTCAGCAATAATTAATGCGATTTCCCGCGTACTTTTTCAACCAGCTTAACAACGGCTACCACAATCAGACCGACGATAAAGCCCAGCACGAGGTTAAGCAGTGTGGGCAGGATCGCAGCGACTACCGCTCCCTGGCCTGACGCAAAATGTTCAATCATGTGATGCAGCGAAGCAACACCGTGCACGATAATTCCGCCGCCGACCAGGAACATTGCCAGGGTTCCCACCACCGATAAGGTTTTCATCAGCCACGGCGCTACCACCAGCAGGCTTTTCCCGATGCCGCGCGCAATTGCGCTGGATTTTTTTTCCAGCCAGAAGCCGATATCGTCCAGCTTGACGATCAGCCCGACCAGACCATAAACCCCTATCGTCACGAGGATCGCAATGCCGGACAGGATCAGCACCTGGTTCATCAGAGGGGCTTCTGAGACGATCCCCAGCGTAATCGCCACAATTTCGGCCGAGAGGATGAAGTCAGTACGGATCGCGCCTTTGACCTTATCGCGCTCGAACGTTTTTGGATCCTGCGCGGCCAGCGCTTCCAGACGCTGCTGGCGCATTTCCGGGGTGTCTTTCTCTTTGCGTGCAGCGAACATATGCAACACTTTTTCGGCACCCTCGAAGCACAGGAACGCCCCGCCAATCATCAGCAGGGGCGTAATGGCCCAGGGTATAAAGGCGCTAATCAGCAACGCCAGCGGAACGAGGATCACCTTGTTAATAAAGGATCCTTTCGCTACGCCCCACACCACCGGCAACTCACGGTTCGCCCGCACGCCGCTGACCTGCTGCGCGTTCAACGACAAATCATCTCCCAGTACCCCGGCGGTTTTTTTCGCCGCCAGTTTTCCCATAACCGAAATGTCATCCAGCAAGGTGGCGATATCATCCAGCAATGTTAATAAGCTACTTCCTGCCAAAATCTCTATCCTTCTTTTTTTGCTAATTAAGTGAATAGTATGGAACAAAACTCACCGCCCGGAAACAGGCACCTCACGTCAACAAAAATTTCACATTAACTACACAATTAAAGCACTCGCCAGCCCGATAGTTTTGGCGTTAACTATGAGCGAACTTTTTATTTCGTCGTGAGGGACTATGCGTTTTCGGCATTTATTACCGCTCATTGGAGCACTCTTTTCTCTTTATATCATCTGGGGATCCACCTATTTTGTCATTCGTATAGGCGTGGAAAGCTGGCCCCCGCTGATGATGGCCGGTATTCGTTTCCTTACGGCCGGCGTGCTGCTGATGGCATTTTTATTGCTGCGCGGCCACAGGCTACCGCCGCTGCGTCCCTTGCTTAACGCCGCCCTGATTGGCCTGCTGCTGCTGGCGGTGGGCAATGGCGCGGTAACCGTCGCCGAGCACCAGAACGTACCGTCGGGCATCGCCGCCGTGGTCGTCGCGACCGTGCCGCTGTTTACGCTCTGCTTTAGTCGTCTCTTCGGGATCCGCACCCGTAAGCTCGAATGGCTGGGCATCGCGATTGGGCTTGTGGGTATCATCCTGCTGAACAGCGGCGGTAACCTGAGCGGGAACCCCTGGGCTGCCGTTCTGATCATGATCGGCTCCATGAGCTGGGCCTTCGGCTCGGTCTACGGTTCCCGCATCGAGCTGCCTTCCGGGATGATGGCGGGTGCCATTGAGATGCTCGCGGCAGGCATTGTGCTGCTGATGGCCTCCGCGTTGACGGGTGAAAAACTGACGGCGATGCCAGACCTTTCAGGTTTCCTGGCCGTCGGGTATCTGGCGCTGTTTGGCTCCATTATCGCCATTAACGCCTATATGTACCTGATCCGCAACGTCTCACCGGCGGTTGCCACCAGCTACGCCTACGTTAACCCGGTGGTGGCCGTGCTGCTGGGTACCGGTTTTGCGGGCGAAGTGCTGTCGACGATTGAATGGCTGGCGCTGGGCGTGATTGTCTTTGCCGTGGTGCTGGTCACGCTGGGTAAATATTTGCTGCCCGCGAAACCGATTGTTACGACGTGTGAGGTGGAGAAACCGTGATCGGGTGAATGCCCTGGGTATCGATCTGCGCGGCCTGACCGCCGCCGCAGATCCACTCTTCCAGCCGCTCCGTCAGTTCCACGTCATTCAGCTTCATTCTTCCGCGCAGCGCGCACTCCCAGACAATCAGCACCCGCCAGCCCTGAGCGTAAAGCTGCGAAACATCGCGTTTATCACGCTCGACGTTCCTGCCAATTTTGTCCAGCCAGAAGTCGGTGCGTGTCGCCGGGACTTTAAACAGATAGCAGTCATGATGATGCCAGAAACAGCCGTGGGTAAAGATGATGCACTGGTACGCGTCGATGACGAAATCAGGACGCCCGGCAAGCGTGGCATCCTGAACCCTGAATTCAAACCCGACGGCGGTCAGGAGGCCCGCGATCCGTTTTTCGATCGCGGTATCACGCGTGCCGATGGCACGCATGTTTTTACTGCGCGTGGCCTTATTGTGAACGTCCGCCATTGACGGCCTCACTCTGACGAAGCTGAACGGCCTTGCTGATACGTGAGGCCAGCAGTTTAGCTACGGCGGCAAAGGCGGGCACTACCACCGAGTTGCCAAACTGACGATAGGCCTGGGTGTCCGACACGGGGATGCGAAAACTGTAGCCCTGCGGCGTCTCAAAGCCCATTAAGCGAGCGCACTCGCGCGGCGTTAAGCGCCGCGGTCGGTGCTGTTGGTTCTGTGGATCGTCGAAATCTTTTTCGCCCAGCGCCTTATCCCAGCCCCGATCGATAAGAATTTCCGCGCCATCTTTGTAATAGCGCGCCGACAGCGTACGCGTCACGCTGTCAGGATTAAGCGGATTGACCATGCCAAACCCAAAGCCATTGCCTTTGGCCTGATGCTTTTTGGCATAGCGATAGAGGTATTTCCACAGCACCGGGGTCAGAATGAATTTTGCATCGACGGCCGGCTCCAGCAGATCGGCTACCGTCGGGCGGCGCGCCGGATACAGCGAAGGCAAATCACGCAGCGTAAAATCGCCTTTCAGGTTGAGATCGCGGCGGAAGCCCACCAGCACAATACGTTCGCGGTGCTGTGGCAGGAAGTGTTTACCGTCGATAATTTTCGGATCGTCCGGCCCCATATCCTCTGCATCCGCCACGTCGTAACCCAGTTCATCCAGCGTTTGCATGATAATGCGGAAGGTTTTGCCGCCGTCATGACTCTTTAAATTCTTGACGTTCTCCAGCACAAAAATTGCCGGGCGGCGGGCATCAATAATCCGGGCAACGTCAAAAAACAGTGTGCCCTGCGTATCACAGGCAAAGCCGTGTGCGCGTCCCAGCGCGTTCTTTTTCGACACGCCAGCCAGCGAGAACGGCTGACACGGAAAGCCTGCCAGCAGCACATCGTGCGCCGGAATGGTATTGCGAATGTGTTCGGCGGCCTCTTCATCGCTGACGCCAGTTTTGTGGCTCAGCGTGACATCACGAATATCCGCGTTGAACTGGTGCGCGTCGGGGTCGCAATACCAGTTGGCTTTATAGGTACGGACGGCATGTTTATTCCATTCACTGGTGAACACACACTGCCCGCCAATAGCTTCAAAGCCATGGCGAATGCCGCCGATACCGGCAAAGAGATCGATAAATCGAAAGGCATAATTCGGATGCGCAGCAGGAGGACGCGGCAGCAGGTTGCGCAGATAACGGAACTCGCCGTCGCTCAGGCGGTGCCCTGCCCTGTCGCTTATCAGCAACCGCTTGAGTATCGCCGGGCTCCAGTGACTCTCGCCATGGGCCACCAGCTGGTTTGCCAGCGTTTTAGCATCATACATTTCCAGCAGCTGACGCAGGAGTGCCTGCACGGCTGCCGTTGATTTCTCAACCCGCTCAGGCGCGGGCACAGTCACTGATCGATTTTCCTGCATTCTCTTAACCGGACAATAAAGACAGAAAACAGAGTACCACAGTTCAGGATCGCACACTGCGACGGAAATGGGTCAATATCTGGCTGTCGGTTCCGAGGTAATCGCCCTGTAATTCGGCACTCAGCTTCGCCATAAACTGGATCAGAAAATCGGCATTGTGACGCGCAAGTTTGCGCCCCCGCGCGGTTTGCATAGTGTCCGGCAGGCGCAGGAGTTTGGTCTGAAAGTGGTCGAGCGCGAAGGCTTTATCATCCAGCGCTCGTGTTACGGCGAACGGGTCGTCGGCATCAAACAGCGCGGCGCCCAGCGCACCGGAGACGGCAAAGACGCGCGCCAGGCCGATAGCGCCTAACGCCTCCAGCCGGTCGGCATCCTGCACAATTTTGGCCTCCAGGCTTTGCGGCGCGATACCGGCACTGAAGCTGTGCGCTTCAATAGCATGCTCAACGGCTGCATAACGATCCGGCGGAAAATCAGGAAAGTCGCGACTGAGGATCTCGCGCGTTTTTCGCGCTGCCAGCCGCGAGGAGTGGCTACGTTCCGGGTGATTTTTCGGCAGGCTGACAATGTCATGGAAGTAGCATGCGGTCAACACAACCAGCGGATCGCTATCCTCGTCAGCCATAATACCCTGCGCCGTCATCCAGACGCGGCGAAAATGGGCGATATCGTGCGCCGCATCATCAGTAAAATGATTTTCGTCGAGCCAGCGCTCATAACGGTGCTGCCACTGCGCAAGTTCCATCATCCCATCCTGTTGCTCAAAAGAGAGTGAATTATAATACATCCGAATCAAAATCTTTAATAAATAGAATTGCGAAATACTTAATAATAATTACCCGCTATATTTTCAATTAATTAATTCACATGAAAAATAAAGAGATAAAAAGAAATATTTTGTAATATTTTTACCAGTTTAATTACATTTATTTTTGAACCTAAATAATAATCCATAGAATAGTATCAGCCATGTAGTTACGGAGGGTAATTACATATATTCAGACAATTTATATTTAAAGGGAATATATAATGAAAAGAAAAGTTCTGGCAATTCTTGTACCCGCGTTATTAATGGCTGGCGCAGCAAATGCAGCGGAAATGTATAACAAAAACGGCAACAAAGTTGACCTGTACGGTAAGGTTGATGCGCGTCATACCTTCTCCGACAACCCAGGCGACGACGGCGATGAAACCTATGTACAGGTGGGTTTCAAAGGCGAAACGCAGATCACGAACGACCTGACAGGTTACGGCCAGTGGGAATATAAAACCTACGCTAACGATACCGAAGGCGCAGGCGACACCTCTTTTAACCGTCTGGCCTTTGCTGGCCTGAAATACGGAGAATATGGCTCATTCGATTATGGCCGTAATTACGGCGTCGTGTATGACGTTGAAGCCTGGACCGATATGCTGCCGGTATTTGGTGGCGACTCCTATACCTGGACCGACAACTATATGGTTGGCCGTACTAACGGTGTGGCGACCTACCGTAATAATGACTTCTTCGGTCTGGTCGATGGCCTGAACTTTGCGCTGCAATACCAGGGTGCTAACGAAGGTGCTAACGCAAACGAAAATCAGGAAGGCACCAAAAACGGTCATGATGATGTTCGTTTCCAGAACGGCGACGGCTTCGGTATGTCTACCACCTATGACTTCGATTTCGGCCTGACGCTGGGTACGGCTTATTCTTCCTCTGACCGTACTAACGACCAGGTCGCTTACGGCGCTGGCACCTATAACCGCTTCAGCAAATATGCTGGCGGTGAACGTGCGGAAGCGTGGACAATCGGCGCTAAATACGATGCTAATGATGTCTATCTGGCCATGATGTATGCGGAAACCCGTAACATGACTCCGTACGGCAACGATGGCATCGCCAACAAAACCCAGAACTTTGAAGCCGTAGCACAGTACCAGTTTGACTTCGGTCTGCGTCCATCCCTGGCGTGGGTCTATTCTAAAGGCATCGATTTGGGTGGTAACGATTATCATCCAGGCAATGGTTATGACTATGTAGACCAGGATCTGGTTAACTATATCGACGTGGGCATGACCTACAGCTTCAACAAGAACTTCTCCACCTACGTTGATTATAAAATCAACCTGCTGGACGAAGATGATGCCTTCTACAATGACAACGGTATTTCTACCGATGACATCGTTGGCGTAGGCATGACCTACCAGTTCTAAGCACTATCAAAATTAAAGCCCGCGATGCGGGCTTTTTTTATTTGACACTGAAATGTTATGGCGCTTCCTGCAAGGCCAGGCGAACAAACCCGTTATTCTGCGCCAGCAATTCATGCGCTTTCCAGGCATTCAGACCCGTCAGCACCATCAGTACCGCCGTTTTGCACTGGTGGTTACAGCTTTCCAGCGCGGCCTTCGCCTGCGCCCGGCTACATCCCCCCGCTTCCATCACAATGGCAATTTGTCGTTCGGCCCATCTGGTGTTGCTTGCCTCCAGATCAACGCGCAGGTTGCTGTACACCCGTCCTGTCCGTACCGCCAGACCGGTGGTGATCATATGCAGGATCATGCTTTGCGCAATGCCTGCTTTAGCGTTGGTATACCCGGCCACCACATCCGCGCCCAGATCGGGAGCAATGACCATACTCGCCAGCTGCGCCGCTTCACTTTGCGCATCCTCCGTAATGAGCGCAACCGTTGAGCCCAGAGACCACGCATGACGCATCGCGCCCCATACCCATGGGGTTTTGCCGCTGACGGACAGCGCCAGCATCATGTCATGCTCGCCAAATTCTATCGTCTGAAGGTCGGCAACGCCGCTCGCGTAGCTTCCGGCGTTATCGCCTGCTGTTAACGCAATGACGGGGTGTTTGCCCGGCGCAAACGCTTCTGCCGCCTGCTCAGCCATGCGTCCGGACGCGCCCGCGCCGGTCAGCACCAGACGTCCGCCGTGGCTAAGCGTCGCCGCCGCGTTATCCACCACGCGAGCCAGCATACTTAAGTGAGGGGTAAGTGCAGAAGTGATTTGTGCGTCATCCTGGTGTATGACGTTAAGCATATCCAGCGTCGATAATCTGTCGATGTTCATCGTGCTGGCGTGCCGTCTTTCCCTGGCCGTACCGGTAAGCATAATGCTCATAAACTGCCTCCTTATTATGAGTACCCACACACTATAAAGTGTTTTATATAGGTCACCTGAGAGGAGGCTCACGAAACGCCTCTCTTTACATGGCTTTATGAAACGCCCGTCATCAGCGATAATTAGCCCTTTCTTTTTCATCGCGGAGTGTTAATGAGCGATTTGCAGCCTTTCCCCCCGACGCGCAAGCGCCCTATGAAGCTGAATACGCTGGTTACGCTGATGGTGTGCGCGATTATCGGCTCGGTGCTGCTGGTGGTCTTCGCGCTCTACTCTGTGCAGATCACCCGCGCCACGCGCGATGACGTGAAAGATACCGCGCTGGGTATCGCCCGGACGCTGGCCGACAGCCCGGAGATCAAGCGTGGCCTAATGGAATCGCCGCAGGCTGGCATCATCCAGCCGATTGCCGAGGCGGTGACGAAGCGCAACGACCTGCTGTTTACCGTGGTCACCGACCTGCGTGGGATCCGTTATTCCCATCCAAACGAAGCGCTGTTAGGTTTGCATTTTATTGGCGACGATCTGACGCCCGCCCTGGAAGGGAAAGAGAACGTCTCCGTTAACCGCGGTGCGCTCGCGGAAGCGCTGCGCGTCTTTACGCCCGTGTATGACGACCAGCACGAACAGATCGGCGTGGTGGTGGTGGGTATTTCGCTGAATAAAGTTGAAGATCAGATTGCCCGCGGGCGGCTCAACGCCGTGTGGACCATCTTATTCAGCGTTCTGATGAGCTCAGTGGCGATCTGGGGTCTGGTCCGGGTGCTGAAGCGTATCCTCTTTGGGCTGGAGCCTTACGAGATCTCAGCCCTCTTTGAGCAGCGCCAGGCCATGTTGCAGTCCCTGCGCGAAGGCGTGATGGCCGTGGATATGCACGGGCGCGTGACGATGATTAACCACACCGCCAGAGAGATTTTGCTCCTGAGCTCGGGTGAGCACTCCGAGAGCAGCGGCGAACCACTGCTGGCCAGCCTGCGGGAAGTGGCGAAAACCGGCATTGCTCGCCAGGATCAGGAGATCGGCTGTAACGGACGGCTACTGCTGTGCAACATGGTCCCCGTGAAAAGCCAGAATCAGGTGATCGGGGCAATCAGCACCTTCCGCGATAAGACCGAAATCAGCCAGTTAATGCAGCGTATCGATGGCATGGTCAACTATGTTGATGCCCTGCGCTCCCATACGCATGAGTTTATGAACAAGCTGCACGTGATCCTCGGCCTGCTGCACATGAAGCGCTACGATAAGCTGGAGGAGTACATCATCCAGACCGCGCAGAATTATCAGACGGATATCGGCGCGATACAGCGCAAAGTTAAATCGCCGGTCATTGCGGGTTTCCTGCTGGGTAAAATTAACCGCGCCAAAGAGGCTGGAGTGACCCTGACGCTGGCGGAGGAGAGTCAGCTTCCTGACACCGCCAATGAAGAGCAGGTTGCGGTGCTGATCACCGTGCTGGGCAATTTAATCGAAAATGCCCTTGATGCGATGGAAGGCCAGCCGGAAGGCGAGATCGGCCTGCTGCTGCATTATCAGAACGGCTGGCTGAGCGGTGAGGTCAGCGATGACGGTCCCGGTATTGATCCCGAGCGGCTGGAGGCTATTTTTACAAAGGGCTACTCAACAAAAGGTGAAAACCGCGGCGTTGGGCTGTTCCTTGCGCGTCAGCAGATCCAGAATCTGGGCGGAGATATTACCGTCGAGTCTGAACCTGGCGTATTTACCCAATTTTTTGTTCAGATCCCCTGGGATAGCGAGAGGAATATCGCGTGATAAATGTGTTAATTGTCGATGATGACGCCATGGTAGCCGACCTCAACCGTCTGTATGTTAACCGCGTTGAGGGTTTTAGCTGCTGCGGCGTCGCTTCCACGCTCAACCAGGCCGAGGCGTTGATCGCCAACCCAGGCCAGCCGATCGATCTGGTGCTGCTGGATGTCTATATGCAGCAGGATAACGGGCTGGATCTGCTCCCCATCATTCGCGCGTCGGGTCGCCCGATTGACGTCATCATGATCTCGTCGGCCTCCGACGCCGCAACAATCCAGACGTCCATGCACTATGGCGTGGTGGATTACCTGATTAAACCGTTCCAGTTCCCGCGTTTTGAAGAGGCGCTGAACGGCTGGAAGGCAAAGCGCAGCCTGATGGGATCGCATCAGTATTATGAACAGGCCGACGTCGACAGGCTGATCCACGGCGGCGCGCCGGAGCTGGCTGACAGCAAAAAATTACCGAAAGGCCTAACGCCGCAGACGCTGCGCACCATTTGCCAGTGGATCGACAGCCATCCGGAGATAGAATTTTCCACTGACGATCTGGCGAATGCGGTCAACATTTCCCGCGTCTCCTGCCGCAAATACCTGATCTGGCTGGCGCAAATTAATATCCTGTTCACCAGCATTCATTACGGCGCTACCGGCCGACCGGTATATCGCTACCGTTTGCAGCCGGAACAGGTCGGACTGCTCAAACAGTACTGCCAGTAATTCGGTAGCTGTCGTCCAGAAGGGTAAAACGGAAGTGGTGCATCGAGGAGATCACCACTTCTTTTGTTTTGGTGACAAAAATGGCTTCAATATCGGGGCGCGAACGCAGCGCGGCGCAGCCCTTTTCCACACCCATGCCGTAGATCAGCGTGGTCCAGATATCGCCGTCGAGGGAGTCTTGCGAAATAATCGTCACGCTGTCCAGTTCGTTATCCAGCGGGTAGCCGGTGCGCGGGTCAAGTATGTGGTGATAACGTTTGCCGTTCTGCTCGAAATAGCGCTCATAGGTGCCTGACGTCACCACCGACCGGTTCTCTACCGTCATAGCGCCAATCAGCGCGTCACCGGCGAACGGTTTTTTCAGGCCGACGCGCCAGCCGCCCTCCGGCGAACCTAACGTCTGGACGTTGCCGCCAAGGTTGATCAGCCCAAGTTCAACGCCCTCTTTATGCAGGTGATCCCGCACCCTGTCGGCGATATAGCCTTTAGCAATAGCACCCAGATCGATCTCCATTCCCTGGCGAGTAAGAAACACGCTGCTATTGGCTTCATCCAGCACCACGTCCGCAGGATCCGTGATGCCCATCAAGGCGGCGATCTCGTCCGCGGGCGGTACAGCGTCCCCCTTAAAGCCAATTTTCCAGCATTTCACCAGCGGGCCGATCGCCAGGTTAAAGGCGCTGTCTTTAAGCAGGCTTGCCGCTTTCGCGCAGCGGATCAGCTCAAACACCGGACGACTGACGGCAACCGGATGCTGACCAGCCGCATGGTTGATGTCCATTACCTGGGAGTGCGCACGGTTAACGGTGAGCAGATCTTCGTACTGTTTGATCAGGCGAAACACGCGGGAGGCAAGCGCTTCGTCATGGGAAAAGAGTTTCAGGAGGATGGGCGAGCCCATCAGAACGGCGGAGTAGCTGTAAACGCGATGGCTATCAGGCATTGCATGAGTCCTCAGGTGTAGCCCCGGCAGGCACCGCGCCGCCGGGGAAACAGGAGCCTTACCGTGTTTTCGAACGCATAGCCGCCTGATGTCCTGCAAGCGTACCAAAAATAATGATATCTGCCACCGCATTACCGCCGATGCGGTTACCGCCGTGGATGCCCCCGACAACCTCACCCGCAGCAAACGCTCCCGGCAATACGTTGTGGTTGCTGTCCAGCACGCAGGTATCGGTATTGATGGTCACGCCGCCCATGGTGTGGTGAACCCCTGGTGCAATCTGAATGGCGTAGAACGGCCCTTCGTTGATTGGCGCACGCAGCGCGGTGGTACGTCCAAAGTCGTCATCGTGCTGTTTCTCCACAAAGCCGTTGTAGCGTTCCAGCGTTGCCAGGAACTGGTGGTGATCCATCCCCAGCGCTTCCGCCAGGGCTTTTGGCGAACTGGCGCTGGTAACAAACCCTTTCGCGATGTACTCATCCGCGGCTTTATTTTTGACGCGAACATGCTCGTCAAAGACGATGTAAGCGTATTTCTCCGGCAGCGCGATGATTGACGCCGAGACTTTATCGCGGGTCTCCATTTCGTTAAAGAATCGGTTGCCCTGCTGGTTTACCAGAATCGCCCCGCCGCCGCGGATGGATTCGGAAATCAGATACGACGTTTTCTGCTCAACGGTTGGGTGGATCTGAATTTCGCCCATATCCACTGTGCCCGCACCGATACGCTCCAGCAGCGCGATACCGCCCCCGGTCGCCCCTTTGTGGTTAGTGGTAACGAACCCTGCCAGATCCGGACGGTATTTCACCACCATCTGGCTGTTGGCGCTGAAGCCACCCGTTGCGACAATCACGCTTTTGGTTGCCACGGTGAGGGTTTCGTTCTCTTCGGTGGTCAGACGCACGCCGGTCACTTCGCCGTTTTCGAAGATGATGTCGCTCACGGAGGTATCCAGCATAACCTCGATGTTGCGCTTGTTGACGTTACGCACCAGGCCGCTGATCAGATACCCGCCAACTGCGGAACCGTCTTTCGGACGGTGCGTACGGTCAATGCTCATCCCGCCGGTGGTGGTGATGTCGTTCAGCATAATGCCGCGCGTTGCCAGCCATTCGATGGCCTGCGGCGCGTTCTCGACAAAGCGACGCAACAGTTCAGGGTTGTTCTTATTGCCACCGCCTTTCAGGCTTTCCTGGTAGAACAGCTCTTTGCTGTCCTGAATGCCCTTCACGCGCTGGAAGCGGGTCTCCGCCGCGTTCATCCCGGCAGAGGCTTTAATGGTGTTCCCGCCAATAGTCGGCATTTTCTCAACGATCAGCACGCTCGCGCCTTCGTCGTGAGCCTGAATCGCCGCCGCCAGACCGGCGCCGCCGCTGCCGACCACCACCACGTCCACGCTTTTAGTCTCATTCGGGTCAGCGCCCTCTTCTGCCGCCAGCGCTTTGCTGGATTTCAGCATCGCCTTCGAGACCGCTTTTTTCACCGCCTCGCTTTGGCTGGTCGCGCCGGTGATAGCATCCACGTGCGGAGTGTTGGCATCCAGAATACGGGTACGGATCTCTTCGAAGCTGGTGACAAACTCGACGTCTTCACTCGGGCCGGAGGCCAGTTCGATATCGGCAATACGATCGGTTTCGAGGCTGACGTTAATCACCAGTTCGTTAGCATCGTCCTGCACTTTTTCAATAAAGGTGCCCGGTTTGAATTTAGATTCGCCCATGCTCATGTCGCGGATCATCGCTTCCACCAGCGAGAAACGCCACAGCGGTTCCGGGATGCTCAGTTCTTCGCGTCGGGTACTGTCCATAAACAGCTCCAGGCTTTCGCCCGCCGCGATGCGATCGGTCCAGTCCGGATAGGCGATGGTGGCACGACCAACGGCAATCAGGTCGTAACCGTGATCCAGCGCTTCATTCACATCCGTGGCATTCACCACGCCGCCAACGCCCATCACCGGTACCTGAGCCAGCGTGTCTGAGCGCATGGCGCAGTATTTTTCGATAAGTGGCGTCGGGTCCTGAGTATCGACGATAGAAGGACGCAGGGCGGCGCCAAGGGAAAAGTGGAGATAATCCACCCCGCGCGCGGCCAGTTTTTCCAGCAGATACAGGGTATCTTCGAAGCGAATGCCCGGGACTTCCAGCTCTTCCGGAGAGAAACGGTAGCCAATGATAAACGCGTCGTCCGCGTACTGGCGCACCATCTTGTGGGTAATGTCCAGCACCGCCAGCGGGAATTTCGCGCGGTTTTCGCGGCTGCCGCCCCACTCGTCGTCGCGCTGGTTGGAGTTCGGGGAGAAGAACTGCTGGATCAGATAGGTATTCGCCCCGTGGATTTCGACGCCGTCGAACCCGGCCTGAATTGCGCGGCGCACGGCTTCGCCAAACTTGCCGATCATGCCTTCCACCTCTTCCGCGGTCAGGGCAACCGGCGTGGCGGCACCGTCACGCGGCGCGGCAACGGCGCTTGGGCCAACCGGCGTGCGACCGCCGATCAGTTTTGGGTCGACCATACGGCCGCCGTGGTAGATTTGCAGCAGGGCTTTGGAGCCTTTTGACTTGATGGCGTCAGCGATTTTTGCCAGCCCGGCGATTTTCTCGTCGTTATCAATGCCAATTGCGCCCGGGAACGCCAGGCCGAGATCGTCAACAAAACAGCACTCAACGATGATGGTGCCGATGCTGCCCGCGCGGGCGCGGTAGTACTCCACCAGCTCGCTGGTCACGGTGCCATCGTAATAACCGGTACAGGTTGTCATCGGGGCCATTAACAAACGGTTTTTCAGTTCAGTACCATTCGGTAATGTGAAGGGGCTTAAAATACGTTCGTTAGTGCTCATAATAGAAACTCCAAACTTTAAAAATTAAGAATTCGTTATCGGGATGATTTTTTTATTTCGTGTTTTTTGCCGATGTCATGATAGTAATATAAAGCTTTTTTTAGTTTATAAAGCCATTACGTTAGTTAATAAACTATTTAATCCCTTCGATAACATTAATAACACATTGGTGTTAGCGCGAATGTTTCACTCGTTCACAATAATTTAAAAAAAGTTAAATCACAAAAGGTCAAACCAATACACCACAACTATCAAAAAACCAAATAAAACAACAACAAGCAAAAGCACCAAAATTTAAATGTTATAGTTTTGATACATAAAATGCGTAAAATCAGCGAATAGCCACACTACTCAGAGTGGTTATTATAAAAAATATAAAAATAGCCATTCAGTTCCGTTTTTTTGATCGTGATCAATAGTTATGGCATTCAAAAGAGCAATATAAAAACATCATCATTTTTTATTTGGCGCAAACAAAAATGCGTTAAATCGCTATTACTGAAAACACAAAAACGCACCTTAAATAACTAAAAAAAGCAAAACGAATAAAGCAATCGAATTTGTGTTTTCGCTGTACGACGAATTTTTGACAACTTAAGACGTGAAACTATGAAAACAAAAACTGCTGTAACGCCTCCTGCGGCGAATCTGGCATCAAATGGAACAGCAAAACGACTGCTGATGATGGCTTTGCCCGTCATTGTTGCCGTCCTGCTGTTGTTTGTTCCCGTTCCGGACGGGCTGCCGCCTTATGCGTGGCACTACTTCGCCATCTTTGTTGGCGTCATCGTCGGGTTAATTTTCGAACCGCTGCCGGGCGCCGTGATCGGTCTTACCGGCGTGGTGGCGATTGCGCTGTGCAGCCAGTGGGTGCTCTTTAGCCCGGAACAGCTGGCTGACCCAAAATTCAAGCTGGCGGGCGCCTCCTTTAAATGGGCGGTCAGCGGGTTTGGTAACTCCACCGTGTGGCTGATCTTCGGTGCCTTTATGTTTGCTGCGGGCTACGACAAAACCCGCTTCGGCCGCCGCCTGGCGCTGATACTGGTGAAATATCTGGGCCGTCGCAGCCTGACGCTCGGTTACGCCATTACCTTCGCAGACCTGCTGCTGGCCCCGTTTACCCCGTCCAATACCGCGCGCAGCGGTGGGACCATCTACCCGATCATCGCCAACCTGCCGCCGCTGTACGGTTCAAAACCCAACGATCCAAGCGCGCGCAAAATCGGTTCGTATCTGATGTGGGTGGCAATTACCGCGGCCTGTATCACCAGCTCGATGTTCCTTTCCGCTCTGGCGCCTAACCTGCTGGCGCTGGCGCTGGTAAAAAGCACGGTCGGAATTGATATCTCATGGGGGACCTGGTTCCTCGCCTTCCTGCCGCTGGGTATTCTGCTGATCCTGACCATGCCGCTGCTGGCTTACTGGTTCTACCCGCCGGAAGTGAAGGTAAACAACGAAGTACCGTTATGGGCGACCCGTGAACTGGAAAAACTGGGCAAACTGTCGCGCAATGAGATCCTGCTGCTGGTGTTCGTGTGCTGTGCGCTGCTGATGTGGATCTTCGCCGCCGCATGGATTGAGCCCGCGATGGCTGCCCTGCTCATCGTCGGCCTGATGCTGTGGACCGGCGTGCTGGAGTGGAACGACATCACCGGCAACAAAGCCGCCTGGAACACCTTCGTCTGGTTCGCCACCCTGGTGGCGCTGGCGGATGGCCTCTCCTCCACCGGTTTTATCAGCTGGCTGGGTAAAGAAGGCGGCCTGCTGATGAGCGGTATTTCTCCGGGTGTCGCCACCATTGTGCTGCTGCTGGCGTTCTACCTGCTGCACTATCTGTTTGCCAGCACCACCGCGCACACCACGGCGCTGCTGCCTGCGATGCTGACTATCGCCTCCACCATTCCGGGCATGAATATGGAAGTGTTCGTCCTGCTGATGGTGACCTCACTGGGCGTGATGGGGATCATCACCCCCTACGGTACGGGTCCAAGCCCGATTTACTACGGTAGCGGTTACCTGCCAACCAAAGACTACTGGCGCCTCGGCACCATCTTCGGTGCCATCTTCCTGGCGGCCCTGCTGCTGATTGGTTACCCGTGGATGTCCATGATGTTCTGATTCCTGACCGCCGGACATATCCTCCGGCGGTTTTATTTTTGTGGAGCAAGCTATGTCAAACAAACCCTTTATTTACCAGAACCCCTTCCCTCTCGCGCATGACGACACCGAATACTATCTGCTGACCAAAGAGCATGTCTCCGTTGCCGAGTTCGACGGTCAGGAAGTGCTGAAAGTGGAGCCGGAAGCCCTGACCCTGCTGGCGCAGCAGGCTTTCCACGACGCCGCGTTTATGCTGCGTCCGTCTCATCAGAAGCAGGTTGCCGCCATTCTTAACGATCCGGAAGCCAGCCAGAACGATAAGTACGTTGCCCTGCAATTCCTGCGCAACTCCGAAATTGCGGCGAAAGGCGTGCTGCCCACCTGTCAGGATACCGGTACGGCAATCATTATGGGTAAGAAAGGCCAGCGCGTCTGGACCGGCGGCGGCGACGAAGCGGCGCTGAGTCAGGGCGTGTATAACACCTATATTGAAGACAACCTGCGCTACTCACAGAACGCGGCGCTGGATATGTATAAAGAGGTGAATACCGGCACCAACCTGCCCGCGCAGATCGACCTCTACAGCGTTGATGGTGACGAGTATAAATTCCTGTGCATGGCGAAAGGCGGCGGTTCCGCCAACAAAACTTATCTGTATCAGGAAACCAAAGCGCTGATCACCCCGGCGAAGCTGAAAAAATATCTGGTTGAGAAGATGCGGACCCTGGGCACCGCGGCCTGCCCGCCTTACCATATCGCCTTCGTTATCGGCGGCACCTCTGCGGAAGCCACGCTGAAAACCGTCAAGCTCGCCTCTGCGCGCTACTACGATGGCCTGCCAACCGAAGGCAACGCGCACGGCCAGGCGTTCCGCGACGTCCAGCTCGAGCAGGAACTGCTTCAGGAAGCGCAAAACCTCGGCCTGGGCGCGCAGTTTGGCGGGAAATACTTCGCGCACGATATTCGCGTGATCCGTCTGCCGCGCCACGGCGCCTCCTGCCCGATCGGCATGGGCGTCTCCTGCTCCGCTGACCGCAACATCAAGGCGAAGATTAACCGCGAGGGGATCTGGATTGAGAAGCTGGAGCACAATCCGGGCCAGTATATTCCTGAATCCCTGCGCCAGCAGGGAGAAGGCGACGTGGTAAGCATTGATCTGAACAAGCCGATGCCCGACATTCTGGCGCAGCTTTCCGCGCACCCGGTATCCACCCGCCTGTCGCTGAGCGGCACCATCATCGTGGCGCGTGACATCGCCCATGCGAAGCTGAAAGAGCTGCTCGACAACGGGGAAGAACTGCCGCAGTACGTTAAAGATCACCCGATTTACTATGCAGGCCCGGCGAAAACGCCAGAAGGTTACGCGTCTGGCTCCTTAGGCCCAACCACCGCCGGGCGTATGGACTCCTACGTAGACTTACTGCAATCCAACGGTGCGAGCATGATCATGCTGGCCAAAGGTAACCGCAGCCAGCAGGTCACCGACGCCTGTCATAAGCACGGCGGCTTCTACCTCGGCAGCATCGGCGGCCCTGCGGCGGTACTGGCGCAAAACAGCATCAAGAGTCTGGAGTGCGTGGCCTATCCGGAATTGGGTATGGAAGCGATCTGGAAAATTGAAGTGGAGAACTTCCCGGCGTTTATCCTGGTGGATGACAAAGGCAACGACTTCTTCCATCAGATCCAGAATAAACAGTGCAAAGGGTGCTCACAGCGCTGAGCGTTTCCATAACGCCGGAAGTTGCGAGAGCGTATCGTTGATCAACCCGCGCTTGTCACTGCCCGGCTTCCAGATGGTGACCATCGTCTGGCTTATCCCCTGGCTGCCCACTTCGGTGGGCAGCCTTTTTACGTTTTTCCACTGCGTTGCGTGAAGATGGGTCGGCAAAAATCCCCAGCCGCAGCCCTGCTCCAGCAGGCCGCGCAGCATCTCCAGTTCGTTAGTGAAAAGCGTGTGCCCTGAAATTTGCAGGCGACGGGCAACCGGCTCGTCTGACGCGGCATGCATAACCACCTGTGGAACCAGAGAGAGATCGAGCAGCGACACCGGCGACGCAACCTCCGCAAAAAGCGCCGTTGCGGCGTAAAAATCCATTTCGATCGCCCCCAGCGCCCGCCACTCCATCTCATTGCCCACGCTGCGGTTGCGCGCCTGGCAGATCCCCAGATCGGCCTGACCGTTCGCCAGCATGGCTTCCGCCTCATCGCGCGATGCGCTGGTCAGGCTCAGGCGGATCTTTTTCGTCGCCAGCGTAGCGATCAGCGCCTGCAAAAAGGCTCTGGGGGTGAACGGATCGTAAACGAGGGCAATGTCCTGCGTCGCGCTGTCCGGCACCGTACGGGCAAACGCCTCAAACGCTTTGACCTGCCGCATCAGCAGGTGCGCCTGCCGCTGAAGCTGCTCCCCCTCCGGCGTCAGGCGCAGGCTACGCCCCTCCCGCAGGAACAGAGCGTAGCCCAGCCCATCCTCAAGGAAATCGATCAGATCCCGCAGGGTTGTACGATCTTTGCCGAGTTTACTGGCCGCCTTCATCAGGCTGCCGTGCTCAGCGACGGCGGTGAACGCCTCAAGCTGGGCAAAGGAATAGATCAGTGATGCCACGTCATTCTCCACGCGATTTTTCCGGGGGATTTTCCCCCATAACGCGTTTTTTATTATAGGCCTCAGGTTCTTAAACTGAAGTCCTTCCTGAGCCAAACGAGATAAATATGAAAATCAAAACAAACCGCACACTGCTCGCGGCGCTGGTTATCAGCAGCCTGCTCTCGCCCGCCGTCATGGCGGCCTGCAACGGTACCGACCTCACGACCTGTCCGGCGCCTTTCGATGCCAGACTCCCGGACTCACATACCATGCTCACCTGGAGCCAGGCCGATCGCGTGGTGGGCTTTCGCAATGACTACCGCAACTACGCGGGCGATGTGTTCCGCCACGGCAACGCTACGCCACTGCTGCCCGCAGAAAAACCGCTCACCGATGCCCGCTATCAGGTGAAGGGTAAGATTTACAATCTTCAGGATTACCTGAAACGCCAGAACGTCAGCGGCATGCTGGTGCTGAAAAATGGCAAAGTGGCCTATAAATATCTGGGAGAAGGCAATACCGACTCTACGCTCTGGACGTCGCGTTCCGTGGGCAAATCCGTGGTCTCCGCGCTGGTGGGTGTTGCGATTAAAGAAGGGAAAATCCACTCCCTGGACGACCTTGTCACCCAATACGAACCGGATTTAAAAGGCACCGCCTGGGAGGGCGTAACGCTGAAACAGCTCATCACCCACACCTCGGGCGTGGCGTGGACTGAAGATTACACCAACGCGCAATCTGACTTCGCCCGGCTTACCGAATGCGAAGCGAAACCGGGCACCTACGACTGTGTGCGCACCCTGGTGAAGGGGTTACACCGTGAACACCCGGCGGGCGAAAACTGGTCCTATTCCTCGGGTGGTGCCTGGCTGTTAGGCGATGTGCTTGAGCGCGCCACCGGCATGACGCTCGCGGCGTATCTGGAGAAAAGCATCTGGCAGCCGTACGGTATGGCGAGCGACGGCGTGTGGCATGCCTACAGCAAAGGCCAGCACGACGTGGGTGCGCATGGGTTCAACGCCACGCTGGAAGACTGGGGGCGTTTCGGGGAGTTTATCCTGCATAACGGTACCCTGCCGGACGGAAAGCAGATCCTCCCCGAGGGCTGGGTGAAACAGTCCTCAGCCTGGACACAGGCCAAAGGATCGGTGTCCGAGGCGCATCCGAAGGGGTTGTACGGCTACCAGTGGTGGAACAATGAAGTGCCAGCCACCGCCACAAATGTGGAGCCGAAAGTCGAAAATTCGCTGAAGGATTCCCTGTGGGCGCTGGGTATTTTTGGGCAGATGATCATGGTTAATCAGAAAGAAAATCTGGTTATCGTCCAGTGGTCCACCTGGCCGCAGGCAGAGCCGTCATTCAGCGCCCAGCCGCTGGAAGCGTCGCTGATGTTTAGCGCGATTGCGAACGCGCTGCGCTGATAATCCCAAGCCAGGCCCCGCCTGGCTTCTCATCTGCGCGGTGTCACAAAACTGATATATCAGCGACTTAGCGAAACGTGGTAAATAAAAGATCATCGAAATGTTAAGTTATTGTTGAATATGTAAATACTGGTCAACGCATTGTCATTAATGCACCACACGCATCGGTTTATGCGCTATTTGCGCTTATTAATTTCCACTTCCTGATCCAGTTTTCAGAAACAGACGAGCATAACGTCGCTATAAAACTGGAGATAATCATGGTTTCCTCAACCTCACCTGCAACGGTTCGTGCGAAAGCGGGCGCGATTTTTCGCGTCACGTCGGGCAACTTTCTTGAGCAATTCGACTTCTTTCTGTTCGGCTTTTATGCCACCTACATCGCCCATACTTTTTTCCCGGCAAGCAGTGAATTTGCGTCACTGATGATGACCTTCGCCGTCTTTGGCGCGGGCTTCCTGATGCGTCCGATCGGGGCCATTGTGCTGGGGGCTTACATTGATAAAGTGGGTCGCCGTAAAGGGCTGATCGTCACCCTGTCGATTATGGCCGCCGGAACCTTTCTGATTGTGCTGATCCCTTCTTATCAGAGCATTGGCCTGTGGGCACCGCTGCTGGTGCTGACCGGCCGCCTGTTGCAGGGTTTTTCGGCAGGTGCCGAGCTGGGCGGGGTTTCGGTTTATCTGGCGGAGATCGCCACGCCGGGCCGCAAGGGTTTCTATACCAGCTGGCAGTCAGGTAGCCAGCAGGTCGCCATTATGATCGCGGCGGCGATGGGTTTCGCGCTGAATGTGGTGCTGGAAGAGATTGCCATTCGCGAATGGGGGTGGCGTATTCCGTTCCTGTTTGGCTGTCTGATTGTGCCGTTCATCTTTTTCCTGCGCCGCAAGCTCGAAGAGACCGAGGAATTCAGCGCCCGTCGCCACCATCTGGCGATGCGTCAGGTCTTCACAACGCTGCTCGCCAACTGGCCGGTCGTCGTCGCGGGCATGCTGATGGTGGCGATGACCACCACCGCGTTTTACCTGATCACCGTTTACGCGCCGACCTTCGGTAAAAAAGTCCTGATGCTCAGCGCGTCGGACAGTCTTCTGGTCACGCTGCTGGTGGCGGTGTCCAACTTCATCTGGCTGCCGGTGGGCGGCGCGCTGTCGGATCGCTTCGGGCGTAAACCGGTGCTGATCGCCATGACGCTGCTGGCGCTGGCAACCAGCTATCCGGCGCTGACGATGCTGGCGGCAGCCCCGAGCTTCTCAATGATGCTGACCGTGCTGCTGTGGCTCTCTTTCCTCTACGGTCTGTATAACGGCGCGATGATCCCGGCCCTGACTGAGATCATGCCAGCAGAGGTGCGCGTGGCGGGCTTCTCGCTGGCTTACAGCCTGGCAACGGCGGTCTTTGGCGGTTTCACGCCGGTGATTTCGACCGCCTTAATTGAGTACACCGGCGACAAAGCCTCCCCGGGCTACTGGATGAGCTTTGCCGCCGTTTGCGCCCTGCTGGCAACGCTCTATCTCTATCGTCGTCGCACGTTAATCCTGCAAACTGCCGTTAAGGAGTGATCCCTCATGCTTACATTCAGAACGGTGATTGCCGCCCTGACCTTCGCCACCCTCAGCGCGGGCGCGCTTGCGCAGGATGTGACGGTGATGATTTCTGGCGGCTTCAAAGCGGCGCTGGAGAAGCTGACGCCGCAGTACGAAGCGCAAAGCGGCGACAGGCTCATTGTGATCTCCGGCCCGTCGATGGGCAAAACGCCGCAGGCCATTCCGGCCCGGCTCGCCCGGGGCGAAAAAGCGGACGTGGTGATTATGGTGGGCGATGCGCTGGCGAAACTGGAACAGGATCGCAGGACGGCGGCGGGCTCCCGCGTGGAGCTGGCGGATTCGCCCGTCGGGATGGTCGTCAAAGCGGGCGCGCCGGTGCCGGATATCAGTACGGTGCCTGCCCTGCGGCAAACGCTGCTGAAGGCGCATTCCATGGCTTATTCCGACAGCGCCAGCGGCCGGTATGTTGAGAGCCAGCTGTTCCGTAAGCTGGGCATAGACGGCCAGGTCCACGATAAAGCGCACCGGGTTGAGCGTATCCCGGTGGCGTCTGAAGTGGCAAAAGGGAAATACGACCTCGGCTTTCAGCAGGTGAGCGAGCTTCTGCCGGTCCCGGGGGTGACGTTTGTCGGTAAGTTGCCTGACGACATGCAGTACATTACTCGTTTCGCCGGAGCCGTAACGCAGAAGGCCGACCATCCTGAACAGGGAAAAGCGCTGCTGACTTTTCTCGCCTCGCCACAGGCCGCCAGCGTCATTACGGCAACGGGCTTAACGCCCGTCAGTGCACCTCGCGATACTGCTCGGTAATCAGTGTTTCGAGTTCGGCAGCAATATAGGACTGGATCCGACCGCGGCGGCGGATCAGCCCCACGGTTCGCCTGACTTCAGGCTCGGTTAAAGGTACCGACGTCAGCAGCGAATGCTCTGCGCGGGGCATTGACATGGCGGGAACGGCCGCAATGCCGATCCCGGCTTCAACCATCCCCAGCATGGTCGTCACGTGCCGCGTTTCGCAGATGCTGGGGCGCTCAGGCCGAATATGCCCGACCCGCTGGTCGAGAAGATTGCGGTTGCCGGAGGTCTTATCCAGACCGATATAATCCTGCTGATAAAAAGCCTGCCACGTCAGGCTTTTTCTTTTTGCAAGCGGGCTGTCGCGTCGGCAGGCGGCCACGTAGACATCCTCCACCAGCGGGACAAACTCGATGTCGGGCTGCAAACTCCGGGCAAAGCAGATACCAAAATCCGCCTGTCCGCGGGTGACGGCCTCGATAACATTTCCGGCGCTGCTGTCGATCAGTTTTATGCGCACGCGGGGGTAACGGGACTGAAAGCGGCGGATCACATCCGGCATAAAGTAACAGGCGGCTGACGGCACCGTCGCCACGGTGATTAGCCCCGTGCGCTCTTCGCTGGCCTTATCGATATCCGAAAGCATGGACTCCACGTCAGCAAGCAGTTGCCCGCACCGGTCGGCAAAGGTCTGTCCATACAGGGTCAGCGTGACGCGCCGGGTGGTTCTGTCGAACAGTTTTGTCCCCAGTGCCGCCTCCAGCTTTTCAATTCTGCGACTCAACGCCGACTGGGAAAGGCAGATAGATTCTGCCGCAAGACGGAAATTGCCGTATTCCAGTAAAGCGCGGAAGGCATAGAGATCGTTGAGGTCAAAATTGACGGGCATACTGACGGGATCCTTAAGCACGGTAGGGTAAGAAGAGATTTATCATAGCCGCGCACGACATACTTCACAAAATGAAGGGGATACCCCTAAAGCGCTATCAACCTGACGGCACATAGTGATAGTTTATGCGGGCTGGATTCCTCTTAAACAGGCCGCCACTCTGCATGCAGCCGATGAGGAGTGTCATACTGCTTAACAGAGTATGTTGGCATGCTAACAGCCCCTGACCTTTCCATTTTGTTCACGTGCGAGTAACGAGCAAAGCGATGATTAAGTGGCCCTGGAAAACGAACGACGCTGGTCGAAATATGGCGCTCCCCTGGGATGAGGCTCTGGCGATCCCCGTGCTGGCGAATCTCTTGCCTGAAGAGCAATCAAAGCTGATTCAGCTGGCCGAGCGTTTTTTACAGCAAAAACGGCTGGTACCGCTACAGGGCTTCGAACTGGATCCGCTTAAAAATTCGCGCATCGCCCTGCTCTTCTGCTTGCCGGTGCTGGAGCTGGGTATCGAATGGCTGGATGGCTTCCACGAAGTGCTGATCTACCCGGCGCCGTTCATCGTCGATGATGAGTGGGAGGATGACATCGGGCTGGTGCACAACCAGCGTATGGTGCAGTCCGGGCAGAGCTGGCAGCAAGGGCCAATCATCCTCAACTGGCTGGATATTCAAGACTCGTTCGATGCCTCGGGCTTCAACCTGATCATTCACGAAGTGGCCCATAAGCTGGATACCCGTAACGGCGATCGCGCCAGCGGCGTGCCGCTGATCCCGCTGCGTGAAGTCGCGGGATGGGAGCACGACCTGCACGCGGCGATGGAAAACATTCAGGATGAGATCGACCTGGTGGGTGAAAGCGCGGCCAGCATTGATGCCTACGCCGCGACCGATCCCGCCGAGTGCTTTGCGGTGCTGTCCGAGTATTTCTTTAGCGCACCTGAGCTTTTTGCCCCGCGCTTCCCGGCGCTGTGGCAGCGTTTTTGCCAGTTTTATCAGCAGGATCCACTCCAGCGTCTGCGGCAAAGTGAGGACGCAGCCAGCACATCCTCTCATCCGTTCCACTAATGTTTAAGGGGTACGATCGGTCGATCGTACCCACACGCTCACCGCGAGAAACAGCAGTGCCATTCCCCATGCGGCAGTAATCAAAAACTGCTCACCGTAAAAGCGCGTCACCACGGGTACCAGCAGCGCGCTGGCCCCGTAGCCCAGCGTATGGCTGGTGGCGATCACCCCTGCGCCTTTGCCCGTCGTCAGCCGATCGTTGAGCAAAAGCTGGTATCCCGGCGTTGCCATGGCGGCCCCCAGCGAAGTGATGACAATGCCCACGTAGAACAGGGCTAAACTGGCGAGAGACATCAGCCCAAGACCCGCCACCATCAGCACTGCGGCAATTAAGAGTAAAACTCTCGGGGTAAAATGCTGCGGGCGTACCACCAGAAACTGCGCCGCCAGGGTCGCCAGGGCGGCCAGACTCAGCAATAGCGCGACATGATGGCTGATTTGCACGGCATCGCCATTGAATAACGGATGAAGATGCGGCGATAAGCCAAGCTGCATCAGGCTGACCAGCGCTGCCAGCAGCAGCGCCAGCACCAGGAAAGGCAGCATGGAGGCCTGTAACCGCGTCGACTGGTGCGCCACCGGCGGCAGCGGGGGATCGGCGGCTTCGCGCAGCACCAGCAGCAGCGCGATCAACGGCGCCAGCGCCATCAGCCAGAGCGGTGCGACCGGGCTGACGCCGAGCATCAGCGCGGCAAGAGGCGGTCCCAGCAGACGCCCGCAGCTCAGGCCAGAGCTTATCGTCGCCAGCGCCG
>NZ_QFRV01000051.1:0-34678 GCF_004136805.1 Enterobacter cloacae complex sp. GF14B | reverse complement strand
GGAACACAACCTGCTGAGCGCCAACGCCAACATCGGCGCGGCGCGCGCCAACTTCTTCCCGACCATCTCGCTCACCGCCAGCGCGGGCGTCGGCAGCGATTCGCTGTCGTCCCTGTTCAGCCACGGGATGAAGGTCTGGTCGTTTGCACCTTCCATCACCCTGCCGCTGTTCAGCGGCGGCAACAATATGGCGCAGCTGCGCTATGCGGAAGCCGAGAAAAAAGGGTTAATTGCGACCTATGAGAAAACCATCCAGAGCGCGTTCAAGGACGTGGCCGACGCGCTGGCCCGGCGCGAAACGTTGAGTGAACAGCTTGATGCCCAGCGTGAATACGTGGCGGCGGAGCAAAAAACGCTGGATGTGGCGACGCGCAGTTACAAGGCTGGCGCGGGCGATTATCTGACGGTGCTCACCGCGCAGCGGTCGCTGTGGTCGGCGCAGGAATCACTGATTGCCTTGCAGCAAACCGACCTGGAAAACCGCATCACGCTGTGGCAATCGCTGGGCGGCGGGATTCAGTAACATCACTGCCGGGCGGCGCAACGTTGCCCGGCCATCAGAGTAAATACCTATGGCAAAACTCTCTTTTTCTTTCGCGGCCATCCTTGGCCTGCTGACGGCGATCGGGCCGCTGTGTTCCGATTTTTATCTTCCGGCGCTGCCGGAGATCGCCACCCAGCTCAACACCTCCACAACGCTGACGCAGCTTTCTCTTACCTCGGCGCTGATTGGCCTGGGGCTGGGACAACTTTTTTTCGGCCCGCTAAGCGATCGCATCGGACGTAAAACGCCGCTGCTGTTCTCACTTTTGCTGTTTGTACTGGCTTCAGTGCTTTGTGCCAGCACGCAGAATATTTACGCCCTGATCGGCTGGCGATTTGTGCAGGGCGTTGCCGGGGCGGGCGGCTCCGTACTTGCCCGCTCCATCGCCCGTGATAACTATCATGGCACGATGCTAACGCAGTTTTTTGCCCTACTGATGACGGTCAACGGCATCGCGCCCGTGGTGTCCCCGGTACTCGGTGGCTATATCGCGTCGCATTTCGACTGGCGGATGCTGTTCTGGGTAATGGCAGGGGCGGGTCTGGCGCTGCTGATCGCCAGCCAGCTTTTTATCCGCGAGTCCCTCACAGAGAAACAGGGCGGGGGATCGCTGACGCAAACCGCCAGGACGGTACTTAAAAATCGTCGCTTTATGCGCTACTGCCTGATCCAGGCCTTCATGCTGGCGGGGCTGTTCGCCTATATCGGGGCATCCTCCTTTGTGATGCAAAACGAGTATGGCCTGAGCGCCATGCAGTTCAGCCTGCTGTTCGGTGTGAACGGTATCGGCCTGATCGTCTCAGCGCTGATTTTCTCCCGTCTGGCACGCCGACACCCGGCGGAAGGGTTAATGCAAATAGGTCTGGTGTTGGCCGTAACCTGCGCGGGGCTGACGTTGCTCTTTGCGTGGATGCAGCTTTCCGTTCCGGCACTGATTGCACTCTTTTTCACCGTCGCATTTAACAGCGGGATCAGCACCATTGCGGGTTCAGAAGCGATGAGCGCAGTCGACGCGAAGGAGTCCGGCACAGCGTCAGCCATTCTGGGCATGCTGATGTTTTTATTCGGCGGGATCGCAGCGCCTCTCGCCGGTATCGGCGGAGAAACGATGCTGAAAATGAGTCTCGCGGTGTTAGTAAGCTATGGCATTGCACTGGCGATCGGATCCCGCACGCAGAATGCGTAAATTCATACTTTTGGCTTGAATCGCGTTGATGAATGTAACGATATATTTCAGGGGAAGCATGTGACTTTCAAAGGAGGTTTCGATGAAATCTGCACACCTGGTTTGCCTGCTCGTTTGCCTGATTTTCGCTGCGTTTGTTCACGCGCAGGAGAAGAGCGCTCCGGAGAAAGAGGCCCAGATAAAACAGCAGGTCCTGAAAGATGTAAAGAAAACCTGTACCCCGCAGAAAAAGCAGAGCGATAAAGCCTGGCAGGCGATGATTTTGTCGTCTGAGGCCAATCAGCTGCTGATCAAAAACGCCATCACCGCCGTGAAGCGTGACAACCTGGACGCCTACTGGGATGCAGTAAGTCAGGTGGATTGTATGGAAGATTACTGAGGGTTGAGCGCCGGGTGGCGCTGCGCTTACCCGGCCTACATTACACGTTTAACGCTTCCGCACATCCGGAATAATTAAATCCCCGCGCAGCACGTAGGACCCCAGCATCTGCGTTTTCTCTGTCAGCCAGCTCACGATACGCGCCGCCATGGCGTCCATGGAATACTCAATGGCCGGGATCACCGGGATACCCGGCAGATGCAGCGAACCGCCGAGGCTAAAGACCATGATGTCTTCCGGTACCGATTTATTAAACGCCTGTAACTGCGGGATCACCCGCTGGGCTTCCTGCTCATCCGCCACCAGCAGCGCGTTGAAGTTCAGCGTGGACGCGTTGTTGAGTAATTCCTGAAGCGCAACGGACGATGAAGTTGCGTCCATAAACACGAGGTTGCGATTAAAGGGCAGGAAGTTTTTCTCCAGCGCATGTTTGTAACCCAACAGCACCTGATCGGCAAAGCCGCTGCCGTGCGGGTGGATGAGCGCTATCTGGCGACGCCCCTGGCTGGTGAGATAGTTGCAGGCTGTTTCAGCCGCGAACGCGTGATCGAACTGAATGCTGTTGGCGTTATCGGCTTCCATACAGTCGACCAGAATCACGTTGTCCATGTCCACGTCCAGCGGGAAACGCGCGCCAATCACCAGAATGTCATCACATAAGCCGCAGGAGAGTTCTTCAAGGGCGTTCATCACTTCTGTTTTCGTGTGTGCGAAACGCAGCAGCAGATGTTTTTGATGCTGGCTGAGGTGTTTTTCCAGCGCGTACAGGTAACCGGTGGTCTGGTTAATGTTTTCCTGCGCGCAAATCACCCCAATGCAGCCCGTCGACTGGCTGAGCAGCGACTGGGCGATCACGTTGGGACGATAGTTCAGCTCGTCCACCGCTTTCAGAACAGCCTGGCGGCTGGCTTCTTTAACGCCACGCGACCCGCTCAACACCCGTGATACCGTGGCTTTGGACACCCCGGCCAGACGCGATACATCGTTGATTGTAGACATCTCTCTCCCCTGTCAGACGCAACTGGCGTCTGTAATTTCCATCACCGCTACGGCTCACATTATAGCCAAAACGGAGTATATCCGTTTCCGTTTTCCATGGAAACCGATTTTCCGTTTCCACTCAATTTGATGCCAAAACAGCCAAATTATGTGACCCACATCCGGTTAATTAGCCTCATAAGTATTGGATCTTGATGGTTGTCACACTTCTGTCTTTTATAAATGGAAACCGGTTTCCGTATCATGTCCAATCATCCTCGCAATAACTTTTTACATTTTGAGGATGGTTGTCGATGTTCAAGATTATGCTGTGCTGCTCTGCCGGGATGTCCACCAGCCTGCTGGTCAGCAAAATGATCGATGTTGCAAAAGAACGGGGCTTACCCGTGAAGATAGATGCGTATGGCGTATCCGAATTTGATACGCAGTTTCCGCACTATCAGGTGGTGCTTCTCGGACCGCAAGTGAAATACATGTTAAAGACACTCTCAGACAAGGCAGCGACGCAAGGCATTCCGGTGCAGCCCATCGACATGATGGATTACGGCATGCAGCGTGGCGATAAAGTACTGGACTATGCTCTGTCGCTTATCGAAGCGGCACACTAAAAGGTGTTCACATGAGTTCGTTATATCAATCTATGGTCGCGGTCATTGAGCAATCAATTACCCCGCTGGCCGCGAAGCTGGGTCAGCAAAAGTATGTGATTGCCATCCGCGACGGCTTTACCGCCGCGCTGCCGTTTATGATCATCGGCTCGTTTATGCTGGTGTTTATCTTCCCGCCGTTTTCGGCGGATACCACCAACAGCTTCGCCCGCGGCTGGCTGGATTTCTCCGAGACCTACCGCGAACAGCTGATGCTGCCCTTTAACCTCAGCATGGGCGTGATGACCTTCTTCATCTCGGTGGGGATTGGGGCGAGCCTGGGGCGTCAGTTTAACCTCGATCCGGTGATGTCCGGCCTGCTGGCCTTTATGGCCTTCCTGCTGGTCGCAGCACCCTATGCCGATGGCAAAATTTCGACCCAGTATCTCTCCGGCCAGGGGATCTTCACTGCGCTTATCACCGCGATCTACTCCACCCGCGTGTACGCGTGGCTGAAGCAGAACAACGTCACCATCCGCCTGCCGAAAGAGGTGCCGACCGGCGTGGCGCGTTCGTTTGAGATCCTGATCCCGGTGATGGTGGTGATCGGGACGCTGCACCCGCTGAACCTGTTCATTGAAGCGCAGACCGGCATGATTATCCCGCAGGCGATCATGCACCTGCTGGAGCCGCTGGTCTCGGCGTCTGACTCCCTGCCCGCGATTCTGCTCTCCGTGCTGCTGTGCCAGATCTTCTGGTTCGCGGGTATCCACGGGTCGCTGATTGTCACCGGCATCATGAACCCGTTCTGGATGGCGAACCTCTCTGCAAACCAGGCGGCACTGGCGGCGGGCGCGGCGCTGCCGCACGTTTATCTGCAAGGTTTCTGGGATCACTACCTGCTGATTGGCGGCGTAGGCTCGACCCTGCCGCTGGCGTTCCTCCTGCTGCGTAGCCGCGTTACCCATCTGCGCACCATCGGCAAAATGGGCGTTGTGCCAAGCTTCTTTAACATCAACGAACCGATTCTGTTCGGCGCGCCGATCATCATGAACCCGATGCTGTTTATCCCGTTCGTGTTCGTTCCGCTGGTCAACGCCTGCCTGGCGTACGGCGCAACTAAACTCGGCTGGCTGGCTCAGGTGGTTTCGTTAACCCCGTGGACCACGCCCGCGCCGATTGGCGCCTCGTGGGCGGCGAACTGGGCGCTGAGCCCGGTGGTGATGTGCCTCGTCTGCATGGTGATGTCGGCGCTGATGTACCTGCCGTTCCTGCGCGCCTATGAGCGTACGCTGATTAAAAACGAAGAGCAGAAAGCCCAGGCTGCAACCGTGGGTGCCGCTGAAGCCACAAGCAATTAAGTCAAAGAGGAAGGGTCATGAAATACGCATTTCCCGATAACTTCTGGTGGGGCAGCGCAAGCTCCGCTCTCCAGACGGAAGGGACACGAGAGGGTGAAACCACGTGGGACTACTGGTTTGCCCGCGAGCCGAACCGTTTTCACAACGGCGTGGGGCCGCAGCACACCTCCACGTTTTATCAGCACTGGAAAACGGACATTCAGCTGTTAAAGCAGCTGAACCACAACAGCTTTCGCACCTCGATTAGCTGGGCGCGCCTGATCCCCGACGGTATCGGTGAAGTGAGCCCGGACGCGGTCGATTTTTACAATCAGGTCATTGATGAGCTAAACGAGCAGGGCATCACGCCGTTTATCACCCTGTTCCATTTCGACATGCCGATGGCGATGCAGGAGATTGGCGGCTGGGAAAACCGTGACGTGGTGGACGCGTACGCCCGCTATGCGCAGATTTGCTTCGAGCTGTTCGGCGATCGCGTGCTGCACTGGTTTACCTTCAATGAGCCGATTGTTCCGGTGGAAGGCGGTTATCTGTACGACTTCCACTACCCGAACGTGGTGGATTTTCGTCGGGCAGCCACCGTGGCGTATCACACCGTGCTGGCCCATGCGAAGGCGGTGCAGGCCTACCGCGCCGGGCACTACGCGGGGGAGATCGGCATCGTGCTGAACCTGACGCCGTCTTACCCGCGCTCCCGGAACCCGGCAGACGTGAAGGCAGCGCACATTGCGGATTTAATGTTTAACCGCAGCTTCCTCGACCCGGTGCTGCGCGGGGAGTATCCGGCCGACCTGGTGGCATTGCTGAAATCTTACGATCAGCTGCCCGCCTGCAAGCCGGAAGACGGCTTCCTGATTGCGGAAGGGAAAATCGACCTGCTCGGCATTAACTACTATCAGCCGCGTCGCGTGAAGTGTCGCGACAGCGCGGTGAACCCGCAGGCGCCGTTTATGCCGGAGTGGTTCTTTGATAATTACGAGATGCCGGGCCGCAAGATGAACCCGTACCGCGGCTGGGAAATCTACGAGCCGGGTATTTACGATATTCTGGTTAACCTGCGCGACAATTACGGCAACCCCCGCTGCTTTATTTCGGAAAACGGCATGGGTGTCGAAAATGAGCAGCGCTTTATTGAAAACGGCCAGATTAACGATCAATACCGCATTGATTTTATTTCTGAGCATTTATCGTGGCTGCACAAAGGTATTAGCGAAGGCTGCAATTGCCTTGGCTACCATATGTGGACGTTTATTGATAACTGGTCGTGGTGTAATGCGTATAAAAACCGCTACGGTTTTATTCAGCTCGATGTAGAGACGCAGCAGCGCACCATTAAAAAAAGCGGAGAGTGGTTTGCCGCCACCGCCTTAAATAATAGTTTTGATAAAGAGTAAAGATAATGATCGCACTAGAAGAAGCCGTAATGGAAATTATCGTCAACGCCGGGCAGTCCCGCAGCCTGTGCTTTGAAGCCCTGCACGCGGCGCGCCAGGGCAACCTTGACGAGGCCAAAAGCCTGCTGCGCGAAGCCGACGGCTACGCGCGCCAGGCGCACAAGATGCAGACCAAACTGATTGAGCAGGACGCGGGCGAAGCCCGCCAGCCGATGACATTAATTATGGTGCACGCGCAGGATCATTTAATGAATTCGCTATTAGCGCGTGAATTATCTGAAGAGATTATTCATTTATATCAGAGATAGTCTATGGCGAAATAATTTAATGTAATACCTCTGTACCTAAAACTAGAAATCCACTTGTTCTGATGATAGCGACATATTCTGTCAGATCGGAGCGGGATGGTTATTGTCTGAATAAAATTAAACTATATTGAGATAACCATGAATACGATTAAAAAACTTCCATTAACCATGGCGGTTATCGCCGCGCTTTGCCCAATTTCCGTCCTCGCTCAGGAATTCACTCAGGAGCAAATCGACGCCATTGTGGCGAAAGCGGTGGATAAAGCCCTGGCCGAGCGTCAGGCTAAAATGGATGCGGCGGTCGCGAAAAAAGCGGACGTGGTGACCGAGCCGCAGAGCGCGGCGCAATCCCCGGATATGGCGATCCCGTTCGGGGTTAAATTTACCGGCTACGCCCGCTACGGCGCGCACTTCCAGGCTGCCGATCAGAAATACGTGGCTGTCGATGGCTCCTACAACGGCGCGTCCGCGATCGGTCGTCTGGGTAACGAAGGCAACGGCGGCGAGTTCCAGCTCTCCAAAGCTTTCAAGGGCGAAAACGGCGCCATCTGGGACATCAACGTGATGATCGACCACTGGGGCGACGAAGTTAACCTCAAGAAAGCCTACGCCGGCGTGACCAACATTATGGCCTCCAACCCGAACGCCTACTTCTGGGCGGGTCGCGACTTCCACCAGCGTCCGCAGCAGGGCATCAACGATTACTTCTGGATGAACCACGACGGTCAGGGCGCCGGGGTGAAGAACTTCGATATCGGCGGCGTGCAGTTTGACGTCGCTGCCGTGGCGGCAGTGGAATCCTGTAGCCCGGAAGTGATGGAAGACGAAGCGAACCCGTCACGCATCACCTGTACCGGCGGGTCCGGCACGGGCGACAAAGGTAACTACGCGGCCACCTCTAAAATCCACGGCATGAAGCTCGGTCCGCTGGATCTGGAGCTGTACGCCAACTACGGCTTTGATTCAAAAGCGGTAGAGAGTGACGAGCGTCTGAACGCCTGGCAGGGCGGCGTGGTGCTGAGCCACACCAACGACAGCGGCGTGAACAAGGTGATCGCCCGCTACTCCGATAATTCTGACAACAGCGTGTTCAATAAAACCGAAGACCTGACCACGGTCTACGCCAGCTTCGAAGGGCTGTACAAATTCACCCAGGCGACGCAGGTGGAGTACATCCTCGCCTTCCACGATTACGACAATAGCCGCGATAAGACCGACAACCGCAAGAACTACAATGCCATCGTGCGCCCGATGCACTGGTGGAACGACGTTCACTCCACCTGGCTGGAAGCGGGCTGGCAGCACGTGGATTACGACAACGGCGGCGACAACAAGGGCTGGAAGCTGACCCTGTCGCAGAACATGTCTATCGCCATGGGGCCGGAGTTCCGCCCGATGCTGCGCTTCTACGTGACCGGCGGCAAGGTGGATAACGAACGCACCGCGCGCGTGAACAACACCAAAGATGAGACGCTGGACGACTTCAACGTCGGCGCGATGTGGGAGGCGTGGTTCTAAAGTAAAAGCAAAACGGCAACGAAAGTTGCCGTTTTTAATGTTCGCTCCCTCTCCCCGTGGGAGAGGGCCGGGGTGAGGGCATCAGGCCGCACACAACCATGCTATGCTGTTGACCGAATTAACGACAACATAACAGGGGAGAACATGGGTTCCACACGCAAAGGGATGCTCAACGTCCTGATCGCCGCCGTTTTATGGGGCAGTTCCGGGGTTTGCGCGCAGTACATCATGGAGAAAAGCCACATTTCTTCGCCTTACCTGACCATGGTTCGTCTGCTGTTTACCGGCGTGATCCTGTTGACGCTCTCCTTCGTTCACGGCGACAAGATTTTCTCGGTCATCAAAAACCGCAAAGACGCCCTCAGCCTGCTGTTTTTCTCGCTGGTTGGCGCGCTCACCGTGCAGCTCACCTTCCTGCTGACGATTGAAAAATCCAACGCTGCGACGGCCACCGTGCTCCAGTTTCTGTCGCCGACCATTATCGTGGCATGGTTTGCGCTGGCGCGGAAAACGCGTCCCGGCATATTTGTCTTATCCGCGATTTTCACGTCGCTTGTGGGTACCTTCCTGCTGGTCACCCACGGCGACCCGACGTCGCTCTCCATCTCGCCTGCCGCGCTGTTCTTCGGTATCGCCTCAGCGTTTGCCGCGGCGTTTTACACCACCTATCCATCGACGCTGATTGCCCGCTACGGCACGCTGCCGATTGTCGGCTGGAGTATGTTGATTGCGGGATTAATGCTGACGCCGTTCTACGCCGGACGCGGCACCACCTTCGTGATCGACGGCGGCCTGCTGCTGGCGTTTTTCTACCTGGTGGTGATTGGCACCGCGCTGACGTTCAGCCTGTATCTGAAAGGCGCACAGATGATCGGCGGGCCGAAAGCGAGCATTCTGAGCTGCGCCGAACCGCTGAGCAGCGCGCTGCTGTCGGTGGTGTTGCTGGGGGTGGCATTCACCCTGCCGGACTGGCTGGGGACGCTGTTGATTGTGTCGTCGGTGGTGTTGATTTCGATGGATTCACGCAGAAGGGTTAAGGCATCGGCGTAGCCTGATGCCCTCACCCCAACCCTCTCCCACGGGAGAGGGAGAAAAGCACTACTTCGCCTTAACCTTCCCCGCCACCAGCAGCGCCGTCAGCAGCATCAGCGTGCCGGAAATCACCAGCGGTGACGTCAGCCCCAGATGGTCGAGCGCTACGCCGCCCACCGCCGCGCCGCAGGTGTTCGCCAGCTGGATCACCGCTACCTGAATCGACCCGGCTTTTTCCGCCTGATCGGCAAGCGAGCGGGTGATCCACGTCGACCAGCCCACCGGCACCAGCGCAAAGGCAAAGCCCCAGATAATCGCGATCGCCGAAGCCACCCACTTATCGCTACCCCACAACACCAGCACCGCGGCGCTGATCGCCAGCACCAGCGGGGCACCCGCCAGCGCCACCTTCAGGGAGCGCTTCAGGAACTGAGACGACAGTGAGGTGCCGACAAAGCTGGCGATACCGAAGCTCAGGAGCACCAGCGTCAGGCCGTCCACGTCAAAGCCCGCCATGGTCATATACACCGGGCGGATATAGGTGAAGAAAGCAAACTGCCCGGCAAAGGCCATGAAGATGGCGGTCATCCCCGCCAGCACGCCCGGACGTTTCAGCAGCGCGAACATGTTCTGTTTGTGGTGCGCCGCCTCACCCGGCAGGGACGGCAGCGCTTTCCACACCCAGATAATGCACAACACGCCCATCACCGCCGCCGCGTTGAACACGTTACGCCAGCCGATAATCCCGCCGAGGAAGCTGCCCAGCGGCGCGGCAATCACCAGCGCGATGGAGACCGCGCCGAAGATGACGGACAGGGCCTTCGGCACCGTACGCGCGGGCACCAGGCGCATGGTCAGCGAGGCGGACATCGCCCAGAAGCCGCCTAATCCCAGCCCCAGGCAGGCACGGCCGAGCAGCAGCAGGGTGAAGCTTTCAGCGAAAGAGACCAGCAGGCAGGAGAGCGTCAGCAGCACGCTGAACAGAATGACCACTTTACGACGGTCAATGGTGCCGATCGCCTGAGTGATAAACAGGCTGGCGAACATCGCCACAAACGCGGTGACGGTAACGGACTGCCCCGCCACGCCCTCGGAAATGCCCAGATCCTGCGCCATCGGCGTCAGCAGGCTCACCGGTAGAAACTCAACGGTAATCAGGCAGGCGACGCAGAACGCCACGGAGAAAACCGCCGACCAGTTGGGGCGCGACACCTCTTTGGTCTGCGGTGTGGTCGTGGGCTGGGTATGTTCTGTCATGGCATCACCTGAAGATAAAAACGTGCGGAAAAGTCGCGCAGTTTATCATCAAAAGTGTGACGAATTTAACGTTTCGACAACTTTTCTTGCATCGCTGCATTCGCCAGCCCAACGATCCACTCCTGGTGCCCGTTGATCATCGGATTCGGCACGGTGCGAGCAAGTTCCTGTGCAGGAACGCCTTTCTGCGACTCCTGAGTCAGAATACGGACGCGGTTTCCCGGCAAGTCTTCAAACAGCCAGGCGTGGATCACATCCAGAC
Source organism: Enterobacter cloacae complex sp. GF14B (assembly GCF_004136805.1). Classification (NCBI taxonomy): domain Bacteria; kingdom Pseudomonadati; phylum Pseudomonadota; class Gammaproteobacteria; order Enterobacterales; family Enterobacteriaceae; genus Enterobacter; species Enterobacter cloacae complex sp. GF14B. Next base: position 23,851 of record NZ_QFRV01000051.1, on the reverse strand, counting down.
GCGAGCTGGCATCGCCCTCCACCCAGCCGTGCCAGGCGATCCGTGCGGCTTCGCCGTCAACGGGCGGAACATACTCCGTGACCTGCGCCTCAACCGGGAAGCCAAAGGTCGTAAAGCGGAAGCGGGCGTTGGCGCTCAGTTCCGGACCGCTGCCGTCGTGAAAACGAATATCTTCGGCGTTGCTGTAGTAGTTCGGCCACAGGGTAGTGTCGTTAAGCTGCGCCCAAATCTCTTTTGCGCTCAGCCCGGCGACGATGATTTCGTTGGATGCAAAGTTATCGGTTGTGCCTGGCAGGTAGTCGTTTGGCCAGATAATGGCGGATTGTTTCATGGTTCACCTCAGCAGCGAGTGGATGAAGTGATGGTGCGCCTGCGGCAGATATAAATCTAATGACGATGCTTTATACTCTTCATCACGTTTCGTGATATCAGTGCAGATAAAACACGCCCTCTTCCGGGAGGAAAAGCTGGTTATAGCGCAGCTGGAAGGCGTCAAGCTCCTGCGGATCGGGCTCTATCTCGCGCATGAAGCCGAGCGCGAGGCGGATTTGCGCATCGGTGATCGGTGCGGCCAGGCGGGCTTTACGCAGCATGCGGTGCCAGGTATGCAGATTCTCTTCGCTCCCGTCGACGATGCAGACCTGCCAGATAAGCAGGACCTGGGCGGCGTTTTGCAGGTGCGCTTCGTCTGGGCGCTCAAGGTAGCGGATAAACTCATTGCCCGGCGTTTTACCGAACTGGTCGATCATCGATTCTACCGGCATCGGGGTGATACCCAGCCGTTCGCTCAAGCGTTTGATGGCGCGGCGGGAATCCGAGGTCAGGACACGAAACCCAACTACAAACACCACGGCAAGCGTTGCCAGCATTATCCAGACCATGCGTTCTCCTTAGACTAGCCGCCCATCATAGCGGGAAACGCAACGCGTCGACAGCGGGCAGCGCCATAATAGTGAACGGAAAAGAGGTAGCAAAACATCATGAAAGCGGATCTGCGCACGCTGGATCTAAACCTGCTGAAAACGCTTGACGCTCTGCTGGATGAACGCAGCGTCACCCGCGCGGCGGCGCGTCTTGCTCTGACCCAGCCCGCCGTGAGCGGCATGCTCAACCGCCTGCGGGACTACTTCGACGATCCGCTCTTTATCCGCGCCCCGCACGGCATGGTGCCAACCACGCGCGCGGAAGCGCTGGCCGCTCCGGTGAAGCGCATTCTCGCGGATATCGACGTGCTGCTTCAGCCCGTTGCCTTTGACCCAAATACCGCTCGCCTCACCTTCACTCTTGCCGCTACGGATTATGCACTTCGGGCGGTTGTTGTGCCGTTTATCGCCGCCCTTAAAACACAGGCGCCTGGCATACGCGTGCGCGTGGTGCCCGTTACCCCCGGTAGCCTTGTCAGCCAGCTTGAGCAGGGCGCTATTGACGTAGCGCTTATCACCCCCCACACCACGCCCGATGAGCTTCACAGCCGTGCGCTTTATGATGAACGGTACGTATGCATGATGCGCGCCGATCATCCAAACGCCGGAGAGCCAATGACGTTAGACCGATTTTGCGCCCTTGAGCATGTGCTGGTCTCTTACGAGGGAGACGGCTTTCGCGGGGTAACCGATAGCGCGCTGGAGAAAATTGGCCGGACGCGGCACGTGGGGCTCTCGGTGAGCCACTTTTTGGTTCTGCCGGACGTGCTGGCCCTCAGCGATATGATTGCCGTCGTGCCGTCACGCATCGCGGAAAATCAGACGGGGATGTTCATCTGCGAGACGCCAGTTCCCGTGCCAGGCTTTACCAAGAGCATGGCCTGGCACGGCAGAACGCACCGCAATCCCGCGCAGGCGTGGCTGCGCGGGCTGTTGCTGCAAACCAGTCAGCGGGCCTGAAGCCCCTTAAGCAGCGCCTCGTGGAAGCGCTCAGGATCCTGCATCTGCGGCGCGTGGCCCATGTCGTTAAATTCCACCAGCGTAGCGTGCGGGATGCGCTTCGCCGTCTCCTTTCCCAGCACCGCATAGTTGCCGAGCGTTTTGCGGATCTCAGGCGGGGCGAGATCTTTCCCGATGGCGGTGTTGTCCTTCGTGCCGATCATCAATAATACCGGCATCTTCAGCTCGTTAAATTCATAGACGACCGGCTGGGTATAAATCATGTCGTAGAGCAGCGCCGAGTTCCACGCCACGCGCGCTTTGCCTGGCCCGTTGTTTAACCCGGCAAGCATGGTGACCCAGCGCTCGTACTCCGGCTTCCACTCCCCGGCGTAGTAGGTGTTTTTCTCGTACTGACGAATGCCGTCGGCGCTGACTTTCAGCTCGCGCTGGTACCACTGGTCAACCGTAATATGCGGCACGCCGCGCGCTTTCCAGTCCTCCAGGCCTATCGGGTTGACCATCACCAGCTGCTGCACCTGCTGCGGCCACATCAGCGCGTAGCGGGTCGCCAGCATGCCGCCGGTCGAATGGCCGATAACCGTGACGCGATCGACGCCCAGCGTTTTCAGCAGCGCGTGGGTGTTATCCGCCAGCTGCTGGAAGGTGTACTGATAATGCTCCGGCTTGGTGGATTTGCAGAAGCCGATCTGGTCGGGTGCGATCACGCGATACCCGCTGGCTGAAAGCGCGCGGATCGTTCCGTCCCAGGTACCGGCGCAGAAGTTTTTGCCGTGCATCAGCACCACGGTGTGGCCGTTGGGTTTTTCCGGCTTCACGTCCAGGTAAGCCATATCCAGAGGCTGGTTCTGCGAGGTAAAGGTAAAGTGTTTTACCGGCCAGCCGTAGTCAAAACCTTCCAGCTTCTCGCCGTAGGTGGGGGCATCCGCGGCCATTGCGGGGGAGGCCAGCGCCATCAACAGCGCCAGGCAGGACAATCGTCGGGTCAACATGCAAGCTCTCCGTTAGCAAAAAGGGCTAAGGCTGCACGAAAGGCGGCAGCAAAAAAACTGTAGAGCATGGAGAAGGGCGGGTGTGTAAAGCGGGGTAAAGGTAGTATGAAATATCGTTCTTATCACTGCTCGCAAACCATCCAGGGACGATACCATGAACTTCCGAGCGCTATCGTTCAGCCGTGCCTGCTGGTGGCGTTGTCATCATCCGTCTTCCGGTACGGTGCTGCGTAGCTGTAGTGCTTGTCTTACTGCGTACGCTCACTGTAGCATCCAGCAGCATGGTGGCTGTCCGGTAGTTATAATCCCGCGTGGCGACGGTACGGTGGCAACACTGTGCCAGTGTCCGCACATCCCAGACCGATTCTGCCGCCCCGTCAAGCAGATCCGATAGCTCGCGGTGCGGCAGACGCACATCAAACCGGTAGAATAAAATATTCAGTCCACAAAACTTAGATAAAGTTTTTTATTGCCAAACTCTCCGATCAATCTATCGCCATATATTTGCTTATCAATGCCTATATAAAACAACCTTTCATCTTTCGAAATGCAACTATCTATCTTACCTTTAAGACATAACTGATAATCACCTACCCAGTACTTAACTTCCTCACTATCATGAGGAGGCTCAGTCTTGTTTTTTATAAAAAGTATATAATCGCATTTATTAACAAAAGGCTTCCACTTATCCAAAATGAATGTTTTCTCTCGACTCCATAATTTAGCAAGGTTTGATTTCGTCAGCGGAGCATTATCTACCAATACAATAGTTGATTTACATTCACTACCCCAGCGCTTGTCATAAGTTATATCTTGATATATCCCAGATACTTTTGCTGGTTTTAAAAACAAATAAATCACGCTTATTATAACGCCGATAATTATCACTAAAAAAATATATTTAAACTTCATTTATCACCCTTCAACAACCATTGAAAACTCAGCCTCGTTAATGAATGGCATATATCCAAATTCCGTATAACGCTGAAGAATGAACCATGAACAAAACCATGGAAAGTCTTCAAACCATTTCCCATTAACATCAGCAACATCTAAACCAAAGTGATCCTGTATTTGAAATGAAATTTCGGCTTTAAATTTACCGTCACTAACATCTATATAATTAAGATAAATTTGCGTGGAATAAGTATCATGGATAGTTATTCCTAAACCATTAAACCAATCATAGTTATCGAATTTAGGAAGCTTAACACCATTCCTTATTTTTTCATTTAACACGTTTAAGTCATTAACCGAAAGACTCATATAACCATTGTCATCAAGTAATGATTTAATAAACCCCTTAATTTTATTAACACATTCCACTGTAGTTACATGTTTAGAAAATGCCTTATTCAAAAGATTATGCTTTAAAACCCCACCTTCGTTCGCTTTAAACTTTTTGAGCATGATATTTATAAGACTTGAATATTCTCCCCAAGCAGTCCAGTACCCCATACTATCCATGCTCTTAAAATGCTCATCAATAGTCTTGTCAAAATTGAAAAAGTTAACTTTAAACTCCTGCCCCCAAATGTCAACTTTGTTCATTTTTCCCTGAGCGAGTATCTGCTCTTTCGCCATATCACCGTACCGCATATCATCAGCAGTGAAGTCATTCATTTTTTTGATGGTTTTAAAGATCAAACGGCGCTCTGCTTTTTGTATCTGCGTGATAAATACTCGGGGTTCAAAATGCCAAATCTGACCACTGAGTTCCTTCTGTACCTCAGCAGGCAATTTATCAAAGAAGGATAACGACTTTATGTGTTCCTTGAGTTCATTGTAATCATCATCGGTCAATGGCTCGGGTAGATGATCTGTTTTTGTTTTTACCCATGAAAAACGCGCATCGAATGTTGAAAAATCCCACTCGAATGGAAACTTGCAAATTGAGTGTTTAAGCAGATCTTTTGCATCATCATTCTTTTTTTCTGCATATAACTTTTTTATAATTTTTGAATTACACTGGCTATCGCTGGATGCGTCGTCATCAATCAGAGACCATCCTGCCCAGTCAGGTAGTTCGGCCTCGCTGTAAGTCATTATATTATTAGTACAGACATCGACCCACCCACTTCCACCAGGGATCGCAATCTTAACCCACTGACTGTATCCCATGGCATTTTTCAGGGAATCAACCCCTGATGCTTCGCTGATATAATTGACGCCCACAGCAACACTGCCGATGTGGTCATAGAAACCATCATTTTTTTTTCGCAGCGTTTTTGTATCTCCCCCACTGTTGATAATATATAAATCTTCCGTCGTAAGGTTCGCTGGAGCGTGCACAAAACCTTTAGGAATATCCCCATAAACAGGAGTACCCGCTGGGAAATAATAGTACTCACTACCGTATACAGGCTTTACCCTTCCCGGGAACGCAATATTTATCCCTCCATCAATTCGACCACACAGTACATCGAGCATTTTTTGCTCGCAACAAATCTGGAAGTGGAATGCATTTTTTCCATCCACGACACCCGACGTACCTAAGACTTGCTCACGTTTTATACGCTGTCCAATATTAGACAAAATTTCAAATCGAACCTGCTTCAGGTGCATGGTCAACGAATAAAAAACAAACTCGACAGGATCTTCGCCAATCAATATCTTATGTCGGATCAGTACACACCCATCGTCCGTTTTCCCATTATAAGCCAGTGGCTTTTTATCTTTGTTTTCGGATGGAGACCTGGCATAAATAATAGTACCGTCAGCAATTGCCCGGATGGGGTTGGCCTGTGCACTGGAAATATCTGTATGAGGAATATGTATGCCCCCGTGCCATGCACCCACAGGATTTGCGGGATAATTACGTGCAGTATCGACAGGCATGCACTGAAAAACCCAGTCGCTGAAAATGCCATTCGGGGAATATGGTAATAAAATAGGAGGGGAAATATGCATCGTTCAATCCTTGATTATGAGAACAGAATTTTTTTAATGGACTGTAAATCTGTGACTTCGCCAGCAACAGAAGGTAAATCAGTTTCAATTGTATTTTTCCCCGCTGCCATTGTCCGTTTAACCTTCCGTATATACATCGCGGTCGTACCATACTCTACCTTCCCCGCCTCCAGCCGCAGGTAACTCCCGCCCCCGATGAGCGTGATGCGCTTCTTGCCCGCAAACGTGATGTCGCTCGCGGACGACAGGGTGAGCTTCTTTTCCGCGAACAGCTGCATTCTCCCGTTCTGCGCCTGCATCTCAACCGGGCCTTCACTGGCTTTCAGGCTCAGCTGGCCCGTTCTGGCAAACAGCCCGAGCTTTTCCCCCGACAGCGCCGTCATGTTGCCCATGACACCGGCACTGATATCCCCTCCGGCGTTAACGGCGACGTTTTTTGCCGCTGTCATCTGCATGTGCTCCCCGCTGGTCACGGCAACCCCTTCCGGGGCAGAGAACAGCAGGGTTTCGTTCAGCGGCTTCAGGCGCTGCTCAAACATCTGTATCTGGCTGTCCACGTCAGCTTTCAGCGCCTGCGCCTGCTCTGCCGCCACCTCCAGCTGCTGAAGCTGTCGCAGGCAGACGTCGATTTCCCTGAGTGCCGTGTTCATGTCCAGCACCCCGCCTGCGGCCTTCTGCTGCCCGTCCGCAGTGACAAACAGCCCCTTTGCCACGCGAATGACGCCGTGTTCATCGGTCCGGAGTTCAAATCCTTTGCCCCGGTGCTGCTCCTGCGCGTCCACCAGATGCCCGCTGTTGAGCTGCGTCTTGCCGTATTCCGTGGCGAGTTTGACATGCTCCTCCCCGCGCTTATCCTCCATCCGCAGCTTGTTGTTCGCCGGAGTGCGCAGCACGTTGCGGGTGTGGTTGTTGCGGGTCACGGGGTCGGGGTGTCTGGAGTCGTGCAGGGCGTGAGAGATATACGGCAGGTCGATGTCGCCGTTGCTGTACGCTATCGACACTTCGGTCCCGTCGGTGAGCGGCGTATGCCAGCCGTACGTCTCTCCGGCATACGGCTTCGCCATCCGCAGCCACAGGTATGCGAATCCCTGTTCCGCATCGTTCCGGTCAAAGTCCAGCCTGACGCGGTAGCGGCCCTGGTCGTCCAGGTGGGCGTAGATATCGTTCTTTTCCCGGCTCTCAATGCGGGCGGGCAGGGTACCGTGGATTTCCGGGCGCGAAACTTCCCTCGGGCGGAAACAGTACCGTTCGGTGTAGGGCATGCCCCAGACCGACACGTGCAGGCGGGAATCACGGGCGCCCCGGAAGGTCACCAGCGTGAGGATGACCCCCTCTTTCAGGGCAGCAATGACATCGCCCTGCGGCTCCAGCACCTGACCAGGTGACAGTACGGAGGCGTTGCTGAACAGGTGGATACGGACTGATTTATTGAGTTCCCGCTCGTGATGAAGCCGGGCATAAAATGCGCCGGATTCGGTTTCCGGCTCCGGGTCGCTGTCGTCGCCTGCTTCCCGGTACGGCGCGGCGTAGCGGTAGTGCTCGCCCGTCGTCACCGCATCACTGCGTACGCTGACCGTCGCATCCATCGGCGTGGTGGCTGTCCGGTAGTTGTAATCCCGCGTGGCGACGGTGCCGGTGACAATCCTGTGCCAGGTCCGCACATCCCAGACCGATTCTGCCGCACCGTCAAACAGACCCGATGGTTCGCGGTACGGCAGGCGCACGTCAAACCGGTAGTTAAGCTGGCTGTCGGCAAAAATGTACGTATCCAGACCGCACACATCATCCATCTCCGTACGCCAGTAAATCCCCACCTCAGACAGAATGCGCTGAATGAACTGCAAATCCGTCTCCCGCCACTGGGTAATAATTTCACGCGGCGGGTAGCTGCGCTCCAGCCGGAATTCAAAATCAGGCCCCTCCAGCCCGTGTCTGCGCAGAACCTGCTCCACCACCTCCGGCACGGACTGGTTCTGAAATACGGCGCACTGCCGGGTGTATCCCAGCAGCGCCAGCCGGGAACTGAGCGTGAGCCGGTAGTGAGACTGGTCTTTTGATGTGGACAGCCATTCAAGACGAGTCACTATGCCGTGCACATTTTTACCGCTCAGCATCCGGAAGGAGGCATATTTCATCAGCACCTGTTCCGGGGGAATATTCGCCTGCCCGGAGGTGAACTCGATGTCCCACCGGAAGGGCTCGCTCAGGGCTTCCCTGCCGCGAAAGCGCAAAACATCCGCCGTCACGGTACTGTCATTAATATCCAGAAAATAACGCGTCTGTCCGTCAAAAAGCGCCAGCCAGTTATCCATTACATCACTCCTTTACCGGAACGAGGCTGAGCCAGCCATCACCCAGTTCAATCTTACGGGGTTTGTCCGGGTCGAGGTCGTCACGGGTCAGTACCAGCCGCCAGCGGTTGTCCTGCATGTCGGGACGGTTAAACAGCCCCACCACCGCCACGAACTCAGCGTCTTCATCCATGGGCATATTAAGCGTCACGCTGCCCCCGGGCATCACCAGCAGCTCTTTTGACGCCAGCTCGTCCTCTTTCAGGACCGTATCGGCCTTACGCAGTAGCGTCTGGTAGTCTGCTGCATCAATATTCTTACGGTCTTTAAGCTGGTAGACCCGCACCATCGTCGCCAGCGGCGTCTGTGCGCCATCGGCATTTATGGCCGTGCGCGGGGTAAAATCCAAATGCAGCGTTTTAATTTTCTTGTAGAAGATGGATTTCGTGATGCTAACCGTACCGTCCGTGACGGTCTGTGTCAGACCGCAGCCTGTGAGCAGACCACAGGCAATAAGCGTCAGCGCCCACCAGCGGGTTACTGTTGCCATTCAAAAGTTCCTTTATTGAGAATGTGAATACGTATTTAGTCGAAGCGGTAATGCCCGTCTTCAGCGGGAGGGAACACTGAACACCGGAGTCCTTCATAGCAGCCCAGACTGACGGTCAGTGTTTCCCGGTTATCGCTGAGTCTGCCGTCCTTCAGTCCGAGCAGGCCGGTACGCCCGAGCTGAATACGCCTGCCTTTGCCAAGGCGCGGCTCAGGCAACAACCACACGGGTACAGTGAGGCGCAGTCGGGCATTGCTGCGGTAACCAAGATAGACGCGCATCAGGACCAGCAAATCGGTATGGAGGATGCCACCGGGTAACCAGCCTTCGGCTTCGCCGGGATCTTCCGTGGCCAGTGTCACCAGCACTCTGCTACAGGCTTCCCTGCCCGTTTTACCCAGCGTGGCCCGCTGTGAAAGATGAACGCGGTTTCCGGTACCCAACCCACTGCGATTATCGATATGGACCTTTACCGGATCCGGTTCGGTGATAAATACCCGGGTATTCGGTGCCAGCAGGCTCACCAGAGCCTGGATGCCTTCAGCATTGCGGGTGGGCAATCGCATGGTACCCAGCAAGGCCAGGAAACGGGAAACCGGTGTTGCCACCTGATCAGCCGTGCCCGGTATACCGAGTCCCACCAGACCCAGCAGACATTGCGATGTGGCATCGCGCCCCCCCGCCTCAAAGGTGGCCGGATACGCGTATTTTCGCCAGATCCGGTAATACTGCGTGGTGATGCGGTGGCTGAAGATATCCAGAAACGAGGTGACCGCCTCATAGCCTTCCCGGCGCTGTGCAATGTCATCCAGATAAGACGTCGGCAGAGGGGAGTCCACGCCATACATCCCCAGAAATGTCGTGCGGACCGTTGGAGGCAATGTCGGATGGTCTTCGTCGGTCTCCACCGCTTTCAGGGTGCTGACCGGGAAACCCATTCCCGGCCAGGGTCTGAAACGTACCGGGTCGTTGCCCGGATGGCTGGTGGTGCCCAGTTTTGGCGCGTCCGGATTTTCCTGCTCCAGCAACTGGCAGAAACGATAGAAATTGACCCGCCAGATGTCTTTATCAAGAGCTAACGTCAGCCCGGTACGTGCTGGCTGTGATTCTCGCGCCATCTCAGTCGTTTCCCTGTCGGTTGCAGTACCAGCGTGAGCTGGTTAAAGAGGTGAATATCGGCATAGAGCGCGAAGAACCGGTGCAGCATCTCGCCGAAGAGATTCACATCGCCCTCGCCTGCAAAATTGTCCATATTCAGCGTGACCTCAATGTCCACTCCCCGCAGCATAAAGCCCTTCTCAAAACGGCGGATCAGAGTGTGCTTCACGGCGACGATTGCTTCAAGCCGACGGCGGTTCATTTCATCGTCGGTCCAGTCGTACAGCGCCAGCGTGCCCCGCAGGACCTCAGGATTGTCCATCATGCTGAGGAAGTTTGAGCCGAGGTGGCTCATCACTCGCCAGTGAAAGCGGTCGTTTGCAGGGGGGTACAGCGGCATCGTCGGTGCTGTGAGGTTGAGGACCCTGACGGGCACCTTGCCGGATTTGACCACCCTGTCCAGCAAAGTACTTTCCAGTGCCTTACGCGGAAGCTGACCGTTGGTCCCGGTTATTCGCATCGAGAGTGACTCCGGTTTTTCGGACAACTGCTCCAGTTCAAACGAGCGGCCACCGAGAATTAACCAGGTGTCATACAGGCCAGAGGGACCGCGTTTCACGCGGGTGTGGTAATAACGTTCAGGGGCATCGTGGCGCATCATACCGCCCCGGTGTCGGAAGCTGGTGAACGGTACATAAGGATGTTTGCCATTCTTGACCGCGCCGTGAATATTATCGACGCTGTAAATCTCGGTGTGACCATCCTGAAGACGCAATGGCCTGAGCAGGTATTCGTTCTCCAGAGGATTTAGCGTCAGCGGGTCGGCTTCCAGGGTAAAAAGGTTGATAACCGGCGCACAGTGCAGCCGGAAGTCTTCCGTCTCAAAGGGCAGATCGGATGACCAGGCTTCACTGAGTACAATGTCGATTTCAAACCAGGTGCTGGCCGCATTGAGCCCGATAGTGTCGAGACCGCGCAGCTCCACAAACATAAACTTTGGACGGAAGCTGAAATACTCCAGCAGCAGCTGGTAACCACTGAAGGCCGTATCGGCTTTTTTCCACAGGCCGTCATTGTCATCGAAGCCCATGGGTTTGCACCAGCCATCAAACTGATGACGTTCAGTATGCGTCCCGGCATGACGCGCATACATGGCATGTACACGCCGGGTCATTGCCAGATGCAGCGCAGAACTCACAGGACTCTCTGCGTTAAGGAATATGGCGACCTTGTCGATCCCGGCTTTACTCCAGTCCACTTTTTCAGGGCATTCGAAACGCAGACGGATAGCAGAGCGTCCATCGTTTTCAGTATGCAGGCGGGCATCTGCAAGGTGCAGCGGTTGTAGCGGCACATCGCGGGTCGTCCGGTACTGACAGGCGGTTTTATGCGGCCCGACAGGACGTGACAGAACGGAGAAGCCTTCAACCAGCATTTCGGCCTGACGCAGACCACGCCAGTCAGGCGAAAACTCAACGATGGCCAGCGACGGGATAGTCCGCATATAGTGCGGCCACAGCAGACTCACCAGTCCTTCAGTCAGTTCCGGCAGATCATCATCCAGCTTTTCTCGCAGACGGCCCATCAGGAAGGCAAAGCCTTCAAACAGGCGTTCCACATACGGGTCCCGGGCTCCGGGCTTATCGAGATTGAGCATTGCCGCCCGGTCCGGATGTGCCCGGGCAAATTCTTTTCCTGCCTCGCGCAGATAGCGCATTTCGGCTTCAAAATAGCGCAGGGTTAAATCATCCATGCTCGGTATTCCTGATAGTTAACAGACAAAATTCAGCCACACAGCACCATGGCACGGGCAGGATCGATGGTAATCAGCCCCGCCAGCAGGGCATCCATCTCAGGCATCAGCCGGATTTTATCGGACTCGCTGCGACCGGCTTTCATGCGCAACAGTTTCAGACGGCGGGCCTGAACTTCGAACATCAGGCCCGGCTCCCAGTCCCCCATCGTCAACTGCGCCGCACCGGATGTCAGCTCGGCCAACAGATGAAGCGCCATGTCGTTACGCCCGTATTGTTCCGCAACACGGGCCATCAGCAGGCGTATCAGCCAGCGATTTCGCGGAGAGTCCAGTCCGGGGCGGGTCTGGAGCCACGTCAGAGCCGCTTCGGGCCCCTCACTGTCACCCTTCTCCATCGCCTCGGCCTCAAGTGACAGCACCTCGTCCCCGTATCCGGTTGCCGTCGTGACCGGCTCGCTACCGAATGACAGCCCTTCCTCATTCACCTTTTCCGCAATCCATCCCGTTGTCACCTCATCGGCAAACGGGGTACCGTCATTCCAGGCCAGGCTTTCAAGCCCAGGCAGACGCCTGAGGAGGAACCGAAGATCCAGCAAGACTGACTCCGCCAGGTTCTCCCAGGGCTGTCCCGCATGGCTGAGTCCCTGCCAGAGGTACCACTGGAGATCGAGCCAGAAATGATTCACCCCTTCGCAGTACATCTGGCCGGCCTGCTCCACCAGCTCAGCCCAGCTTTTTTGCAGGTACAGACGCTTCAGCTGCGCCCGGTACTCTGGTTTAGGCGGAATCAGCCGGGTACGACCACTGCTGTCCAACGGTGGAATTTGATCGACGGTATCCCAGCGAACGGTTTTCATCAGCCGGTGAGAGGCCAGCCACCCCTGGGGTTGTTCTCCGAGCCAGCGGGAGAGTACCTTTGCCTGATCCAGCAAATCGCGCCCCGACTTCACGTCCGTCAGCAGTGGCGACGGAGAAAAGACAGCGTCATGCCCGGTATCCTGAGTGCTGCTGTTCTGGGGGATTAGCGCTGTCACCCCGCCAGAACGCGCCAGACGGTTTTCCAGCGCGCTACAAAGGCCAGCGAATGCGGGTTTTTCATTTTCAGGCCAGTCTGAGACCACCTTACTCAGCAGAGTGACCGCTCCGGCCGTCAGGCCGGCATCATCCCGTTCGACTTCCGGCCAGCGCGAGAGCGTATCAAGTACTTTTGTACTGTTGAGCCACTCCAGCGCGGCTTTCCGGGCATTCGGGCGCAGCGGATGACAGTGTCTGCCATAGCGGGACAACATCGCGACCAGCAGCAGTATCCCTTCCGCCAGGCCTTTCTCGCCGTCACGGCTCAGCCGGGCCTGGGTATACCAGGTAACAACACGGATATCTTTGGCGCATTCACACAGTATTTTTTCCGCCAGCGTGCAGAGCAACTCCGGATCGGTGCCCGAAAGTTTGTTGATTTCTTCACGCATCAGTTGGAAATCATCGTCACAGGCCGGATCGTCACCCGTTTCCTCCCCAGGGCGGATCGGTTTTAACCAGTTCTCCCAGAGGGACAGGGTGCCGGAGGCGCTTTCAGTAAGGCGCAACTGCGCTTCGTGGTTAGTGGTGCATGCCGATAACAGGGCTTCCGGTGAACTCATGTTTTTCCTTGTCTTGTCTTTATTCGACATCTTCAGCGCTGGCCACAACCGTAAAGATGGTTTCAGGCAGCATAAATCCCTGGAGCTTCAGCAGGGCAAGCGGACCGTCACCCAGCTCACTGCGCATAACAAACTTCAGCGGATTACCGTCGGGGGTGATCCAGACCAGCTGTGTGCGGCTTGCATCAAGAGGTGTAATTAATGCCTTATCCAGCAGCCGGATGAATCCCCAGTTCCCCTGGTTGCTGGTGTAGAGCTGCATCCCGCTGTTCACGCTGCGCCAGCGAAGGCTGACACCCGGGTAATACGTGTTTCCCGGCCAGGTAAAGCTCTGCCAGCTTTCCATCTGGTTAAAGAAGTCCAGGTTCTGCTCATCAAGCGTCAGTTGCATACGGGCCACATCACGGGAAGGACGCGCCATTAATTCGAAGTGAACGCCCGCATCGCCCTGGGCAAAAACGATATCCGACAGTTCGGCCAGCTGGTTAATTGCCCGCAGGAAATCCGGGCTCACTTCCATTCCCTGGCTTGCAGAAGGATCCACCACCCAACGGTTCCCCTCCTGGTGGAGAATGCCGCCAAGGCTGGTTTTCAGGAACGTGGCGATGCGACCTGAATCGCCGCGCAGGAACTGAGCCAGCAGCGGTAAGGAGGCATCACTGCCGGTAGCTTTAAACGGATAGCGGCCGGCAAACGCTTTATTCCACTGATCGACAATGGTCGTCTGCCAGCGGGTATTGAGGCTTTCTGCTGCTGGGGTCAGCACCTGCCGCCAGGCCAGATCCAGCGGCTGAACAAACAGTGACTGGCCGAACCCGCTCCACTCCTGGCCCAGACTCGCCGCCACCAGACTGCTGTAGTCACGCGTGTCGGTCAGATCAATAGCCTTGCCCTGGAACACGGTCTGAGCCAGCATTTGAGACATTGCCTGTGGATCCGGCGCGCTGGTGACCTGCTGGAGTTTCAGGCGTACCTGGGTAACACGGGCAAGCCAGGACTGAAAACTCAGGTTACCGTTACGTCCGGTTCCCTCTTTTCCCTCCATGAATCCCGTCAGCGGACCAAACACATCGTCCAGCGGACCGCGCGGTCCCTGCGCCTGTTCGATAAACTGCTTCACGTTCTTTTTCCGGCCAACCAGCTTTTTCGCCGAATCCACTATCGAATCCGCCAGCGCTTCCCCCTTCTCGCCGGTTTTTCCCTGCCATGCCAGGGTATTCATCAGCGCCACCAGTGGTGACTGGCGCACGTCACCGATCAGATTGAGCTGGGCGATCGCGTCAGAGAGCGAGGCCGCTTCGTGCCACTGGATGCTGTTGACCATATTCAGCCAGGCATTGCCGAAATCGGTAAAGTAACGTTCGGTCAGTCTGGACTTCAGCGCTTCCGGCGAAATATCGCTTCCGGGCTGGTGAATTTTATCCGTCAGCACCCAGTCGATTTCATCGCGGCGGGTTTTAACCACCTCATCAATTGCATCCTGCACCTGTTCTTCCCAGGCCTGGCGGGTAAACATGCCCGGCACCACTTCTTCTGTACTGAAGACGGTGGAGGCATCCGTGTCGCCGGTCATATCGGCAAGCGTTAAATCAGGCCAGTTGCTGGCAACGCGCTTCAGCATGTCCTGGTACAGCCCGGATTCAGCATTACGCTGGCCAATCTGTTTAAGGAGGATCTGGCGCACGGTCGTGACAAGTCCGGCATCAGGCTTAATTTTCCATTCCGGATGTGAAGGAAGATTCTGAGCGTAAAAGCCCAGCAGTTTGGGTGCCATTTCCTGCCAGGCGCCATCTGACATACCCTGCCGTTTCGGCCAGGCCTTCAGCATATTCTTCGCCAGCCATCCTGCTTCGGCTTTGTCCGGTCGGGCCAGCATCAGATAACTTTTCAGCACATCGTAAGCCCGTTGTGTTCCCTGCGTACGGGCATCACTGGCCGGAGGGAGATTAACAAAAGCCTGAAGCTGCTGTTTCAGGTGCGCAGCTGTGGCATCCCGTACCAACAGCGCATTATTACGGGCATACAGCGGCCACAGGGCCACGAGCGTGTCGTGGTCCTGATTGAGTCCAAAGCAGGTGTACCAGGGCGCACCGGTTGCTTCCCGGTTCTGCAGTCGGGCAATCGCCTGCTGGAGCACAAGCTGGTTACGCAGACGCTCTGTCAGCGGGCTTTCAGTATCCGCGGCAAGACGGGCGGTACTCTGAGCCTGGTATATCTGCGCCCGGTTGACGGCAAGCGACAGCAGTGTACCGGCTCCCCAGAGGACAATCAGGGCAAGCACAAGTAAACACAGCCCTTTAAGCCAGTCGAAGGTTAATTTTCTGGCGCGGATGGTAGAGCAGTCATCAATAACGGCTTTCCAGCCGGGCGTATCAAGCCGGGTATTGGGTACTGAACCGGCAACGGCCAGTTCAGGGCTGAACATCGCTCCCCGGAGCCGATAAGCAGCAGAGCCCTGCATCAACCCGTCAAACAGGGCGTGCAGGCCTACCTTCAGGTCCCCCTGCAGGCGGGACGAGAGTTGCAGCAGCCAGTTATGATGCGGGGTGTTCAGCACCTCTGACATCCCGACCTGGCGTAAATGCGGAACCAGCGTATCCAGCGTGCTGAGCGCATCCTGCGAGGTCACGCCAGGGCCAAATAACGCGCCGGTCGCTACAGGGTCAGCCTGATCGCCGGAAGTAGCTGTCCTGTCGATCAGCCATAGCCAGACCGGAGCCTGCCAGCCCAGAAGATAATCGGCTTTCTGGCGGCACCGTAAAAACGCATCGCGCTCTGTATCGGTTGGCAACGCTGCGGTATCCATTACGTGGATGATGCCATCCACAGGTTTGCCAGGACGCAGGCGTTTTAACCGGGACAGGAAGTGCTCGTCGGGAAGAGACTGCGCATCGCCGCCATATACCAGAACATTACCGTCACCTTCCTGCCAGAGGTCGTGACAAAGTCCGGGCGCAGCTTTTTCCGTCTCGTCAGTATTACCCTGCACAAGCAGGATCCGGACCTTAGACCGCCAGCGACGTCCATAGCGCATCTCCAGATGTTCTGACATCTGTTCATCACTGTAAGTGGCTACCTGCCCATCACCATCAGCAGACGGGATCTCTGCTGAATGCGCCATGGCCTGCCGTTGGCTATTTCCCCAGTGAAGATAAAGACCCGCTTTCCCCGCATAGCTGAACGCTTTTTCTGTCATCCATCCCAACAGGAATATGGCTGCATTCAACAATGCGCAAAATGTCAGGATGCGCTGTCCATCATACGGTCCCAGCCCGGTGGCAGATGCCAGCCATTGCGGGAACGCATAAAACAGAAATGCGACGGTCGCTGTCAAAAAAAACAGAACTCCAGCCGTTGCGCCAATGAGCGTTTTGACTTTTACCTTAGCCATTCCCTTGATTTTCCTTACGAACGTCTTTTTTATTAACGACGGCTACCCAGACATCTTCTTCGTCTGCTGCTGATTGGGCTGCGATGACCTGTGGGCCATTATCGTGACATGCGGCAGAAGCAAGAATAATGACAAGCCAGGGAGCGGCTCGCCCGGTATATCCCATAGCGTAATCAATACTGCGATTGTCATCTGACAGGCTGAATGTCACTCCGTTATCTTCACAAGCTTTGTTCCACCCGCTCCCGCTGGCAAGAGCTGGTCCTGTATGCCATGCAGCCTTCAGTGATTCAGGGTCTGTGTCGGACCAAAGCAGTGCCCGGTTCAGCGTTTTTACCAGCGCGGGCTCTTTGCCTTTTTCCGGGCGGTGCAGGCACACTGCGTGAGGATAATCAGCAGCCTTTCGGTTGCAGAGCACCACCAGTGTAATGGCATCGGCGTCACCCTGACTGGGGTACGCTGGTACCGAGAATGTCACAGCGGCAAGAATGCCCGGGTTTTCCCAGCGCTGGTCCAGCCAGGTATCAAACGCCGACAGACCTTTGCCAGACAGGAGCCTGAAACTTCTCCCTGTTTTGGCAGCAAGTTCATTTTTGAGATGTGACTCAACGCATTGCCTGATATCGTCATCACAGTCCAGCATCAGGCAGCAGGGAATATCCGTTGGGAGTGTTGCGGTAATATCCTGCACCCGGGCGGCAAGTGTTGAGGTGGTGGCAATGATTTCTGCCTCCAGGTCAACCTGAAATCCTGTCAGGGCTGCATATCTGACAGCGACTTTACTGCCTCGCGGCGTTGAGAACTGCACTATGGGCATAGTATGGCTCGCCGTCTGCAGTAATGCTCCGGGCTTATTTCCTGCAGGGTGCTGAATGTGATAACCCAGCACCCAGCCGCAACGCTGACCACGGCGGATTTCCTGCTGAATCAGCGCTTCCCGCTCAGCATTACGGGATTCAGCCCCGACCTGTTCCGCTTTGTACGCAAACCGCCGCAGGGAAAAGAGCAATCCCCATAAACAAAATGGCAGCCCCAGCGCGGTAAACCAGAAAATGAATCCGTTTCTACCGGAGGTCCATTGCCAGAACGTTAACGTGATACCAGTCACCAGCATAAGTGCCAGAAACAGCAACCAGCGCCGGGGATTGGGGCGCATAACTTTCGGCGCTTTTTCGGGAATGGCGTCCAGCCAGACGGGCATGTTCAACCAACCTTTGCAGGAACAAAAGAACTGATCAAAGTGCAGCCGCAACCGCACCTGTGGCCGTGAAAAGCAACAGGGATACCATTATCCAAATAGTTGAGATTACCTTCGATAATCGTTGTCGGACCATGTCCAGGTATCGGGCAGGAAACCCTGTCACCTTTACGTGCCACGCCAATTCCACCAAAAATCATGGTTTCGGAACAGGTCATTACGGAACCACCGTGGGTGGTTTTGTCGCCTTTTCGAATAATTTGCAACATATTTATTCCTCTGCTGGGATTTAATTTTCATATCACCTGTTAATATTCTCTAAACATTATTTATTTCTTCCTGTCATTCTCAACCCCCCCTGTCCATAAACGAGAGGCTCTCCTTTTATATACATATGGTTTCCTTTTTTCTTAATGTGGAATTGAGGTGACGGATACGCACATCCATCATCTCCGCCTGTATAGACTAAAACATATTCTTTATTATTGTTTTGCATATTATAATCACCATCACATGAGACGGGTGCATGCCATGTAGTTATCCTGATATGTGCTTTTTTTGTTCTTAAAACATATCCACATCATATCGCATATAAACTTGTGAACCATCAGATAACGTTTCACCATTCATTTCAAAGAAATATTTCTCATCAGAGCGAGTAAGTTCTGAGGCACTTGAAGCGTAGTTAAATAAAAACGTTATAAAGAATACAATACTTGATATCAGGTTGACCATCGCCCCCCCCTCTTTAACCGGCACAAAACACGTCAGTTAACTTTAATGGATCTTTACTTATAGTATCAAACGTATATGAACAACTAAACTCAGCAGTCATACTCTCCGGCGCAGAAATGAGCATGCTTTCAAAAATAACAACCCGCCCATTTTTTATTTTCACCCGAAAAGAATAACTCCCATTTTTGTCAGTAAAGTTTTTTTATTTCCATTCAAAACGTCACCATTCAAAAAAGTGGAGTTGACAAAATTGATAAAGAGCTTTTTAGATGCCGCACCATTAAATATAACATTTGAATTATGCAAATCGTTGTTATCAAATGATTCTGGAGGGGATTTCCCGAAATCAACAAATAGCTCAGGATGAAGTTTATAAGAAGATAATTTTGAATAATCATTCACTGAAATAATCGGGGGCGTAAACGCCTCTGTAAAATCCCTAAAATAATTAGAATATATCAACTCATCAGCAATTGAAGGTATAGACACGAATAGCAAAAAAACGATATTCTTTTCATTCATTACCCTTAATGTGTATCAGAATAACTTGAATCAGGTCCAGAAACATTCATAATTTCTAAATCATAAACTTCTGGCCTGACGTTATAACCCTTTGGCTTCATAAAATACTTAACAGCTGTTATCGAGTTGGCTCGGATAGAAATGCAATTTGCAGTTCCTTCTCGCCCACCCCCCTGGTTTCCTCCCAGTATAAGTAGTCGACCCTGAGCGTTAATGCCGCAAACGAATCCAACGTGGCTATATTTCATCACAGCAATAGCTCCATAGAAGGGCTTATCTACAACCTCACCATTTTGCCAGGAACCCAGGCCCCAAGAATACGCCAAAGCACTCTTCGTAGCTAATGGAGCAAACTTAGTCTGTGTAAAGCACCAGTTTACAAATGAAGAGCACCATGAGCTTTCACCATCTTTGCCCTTAGCGTTAGTTGTGTCATGATATATCTTAATTTTATCATTTAATACAGAATCGGTCTCAATTAAATCTTTATATTTATTATATTCTGATAATGCAATTGGCATCCAGTCTGGGTTATTATTTTTCTGAGCCACACATGAACACTGATTCTTATATCTTTCCCCTTCGCCAATCAAAACTTACAACCTTGCAAGCAATTCACTTTTTTCTATAAAACCATCATTATTTCCTTTATTTCCATGTTCTGTAGTGTCTAAACTGGCATTTCTGCCATATGCTTTCTCATTGTCCATTTTTGAATACAGAACTGCATCATTCGGCTTCCCTACACCTTCAGGACAGAATATAAAGGTATAAACATCTTCCGGACTCTTTATTTGCCAAAACTTTTCTTTATCTGAAGTAAAATATAACTTCACATAATCTAGTTGTTCAACCTCGTCCATATCTGCAAGCTGCATTTTAGTCAAAGATAAATTGTGAGTTATATTTATTTGTTGCACTGCTATAGAAGTAAACTGAATCAACCCCACTGCATTTTTCTCTACTATACTTTTATCTTCAATTATTTCATTTTTAGTAAATACATGAAGTTCAATTTTGGTCTAGTCCCCGACTTACTGGAAATAAATATAATATCACCATTTTTATGGCGCGCTTTTCTGTAAGCTGCAACAGAAGATGTGAACATTCGATTTGTTTCAACAGACATACATCCCATTAAAACATCAGCATATCTTATTTTATCTTTCTCTCCCCAAATTTCAGAACATATCTTGACAACTTTTTTCCTGAATTCACAAGCCTTAGCAGCACCTAATCTCTGGTTTACCACATCACCCCAGATTAATTGTGCGCAGTCCTATTCAGTGTTTAGTGAATATAAAAACACCACCGGATGAAAATGCCACACCGACTCATCCTTATCAAACGGCGGCACCCTGCTCATCCACTCCAGATCTGACTGCCATTTCTCGCAGTGCTTTACTTCCAGTGGATCCAGATCCTGATAAAACCCTTCCGAGCGCCCCGTCGAACGGCCTTTACTCCATTCGCTGTGATGTTTTACCACCAGACGGTTCACCACATTTTTCACCAGCGGATCACGCACCGCCAGCGCCTGCCTGATTTCCTCTGCCGTCACTTTACCGTCACGGTTGCTCTCCATCTCTGCCATCAGTTCGCGATAAAACGGCGGCACCTGGCTGTACTGATAATCAGCCCCCTGCTCCGCTGACCGGCTTACCGCATTAAACGCCTGGGGTACCCAGCCCTCATACGGGCTGTCCATCACATCACCGCCGCTCTCTTCCTCCAGCGCCTGAAACCCGAGCTTCAGTAGATCATACTGATTCACATCTTCAACATCGCTTTGCGGTAACCAGCCACTCCCGGTGACTTTGTACCACCAGTTCCGGGAGCCATCCGCAACCGGTGTTGCCGCGTCCCGCGTGAGCAGGCACTGCGCGCCCAGCCTGGCGGAGGTCGGCGTAAATACCGGTTGTCCCGCAGCATCCTGCCGGATAAACAGGTTTTTTCCCTTTGGGACCAGAACTGACCTTTTTTCGCCCCTCACACCTTCCAGGTTGGCTAAAAACCCGGGCATACGGGTATCGGTACTCAGCACTTCCAGATGGATAAACCATTCTTTGTCCACAAGTTTATTCCCCGCACCCGGGGTTTTCGTACACCCCATAAACCCTACAGGTAAATGACGTCGGTTTCAGCAGTAACGTGTCGCGGACAATATCCGAAGAAGAACAGATGACTGTCACATTATATCGCCATGGCTGAGAGGGATTCCACCGCTCTGTGACACAACACATTCAGAAATTCGGTACATTCATACACGTCAACGCGATAATATGACTGGCCGATCAGCTTTTCTACCAGACCGAGTCCTTTATCCATCAGTGACCCGTTAATTGCATTTGTCCTCCTGCCTGCCAATTCAATATCTGCACAATGTTCCTTGATCAGGAAAACCATATTTATTCAAATTTAATATTGAGTTTCTTCTGTGACTTCAAGGCTGGTTCCCATTGAATTTTCATTAAAAGAAAAAGTCACACTCTCATTATCTCTGACCACTGATATTTTTAACGAATTACTCTCCTGCCATGCATAACTAACCTTTGCATCATTGAATTTATCGACTTTATTTGTACTGGGTAGTTGCTTTTTGAATAGCGTATTATCATATTGAATCCTTCTGAATTCCTCATAAGCATCCCTTAATTTCAAATCAGGAAAAAAACACGTATATTTACTTACACCATCATATTCTCGGCTGGGACGCCTCTCCTTACAATAAGTTGCCCAGCTATCTTTTTTTTGATTATTATTCTTTGTTTCCGCCTCTTTAAAGAATAAAGCATAGTTTTGATCCAAAAGAATAAGATAATCATTAACTTCGAGAATCTCACTATAAGGAGGTGGGCATTCATCCCCTGGTAAAAGAGCTGTCAGAAGATAAATATATTTAGGTAGAGACACACCTTCATACTTAAAAAGCCGTTCATATAGTGCCATTGTTTTTTCAGACAAATAATATGATATGGGTGTTTTTTTAATTTTAACATAATCAATCGAACACACATTGTTATCTTCAAGAAAATCATTTTTTATTGTTAGCGTTTTACCACTAAATGTAAATTTTACTTTACTGTATATTTCATTCAAATTGTTAATCGTATTTAAATCATGCTTACCAAAAACATCAACACCAGAAACTTTTTCATACACCCACAGTTTATGATCTACCCCATTATCAGAAATGGCTATCTTTGGAAAAAAACAAAAAAACATCAAAATAATTGAAAAATAAATTTTACTCATGACACAACTCCAGATTAAAATTAACGAGAGAAATCATACGCTCCAGTTAAAAATAAATTACGTTCCTTTTGACGTCGAGTAACAAGCCCGGATACCCCACCATTTGTAATATCCAAAAACTCATTCGCCGCACCTTCATAATTTGCCTGGTTGAGTTTTAAAGTCAATTGTGGTGCTTTACTCATTCGTCCCATATTAAACAGCAAACTAATCAAAGCATCGAATTCATATTGATATAAATCTGTACTGACAGATGCCTTTAATTCTTTAATATAATTCGAGAGTCTAGATTCAAATAATTCATCAGCCTTAGAATTAGTTATTCCATTTCTGAATTCTTCTGGAAGAGATATATCTTCACACCTAGCTCTTGCAATTAAATGTCCGTAACCAATAGAACAAAAACCTTCTGAATCATTGTAAGCTGTCGACCTAAAACTTTCCCATTCCTTGATAAATGCCTTACCCATATCAGAAACGGTCAGTTCACTGATAGCACTCCTACTTTCAGTATCATTATTTTCGTTGCAAAATGTGTTGTTATAACCTTCTCTCAATATATCAATAGGATCTTGTAAATCATTACGTCGTTGAAATGGTGGAGTGGGTATATTATTTGGAGGCGGCAGAGTTTCATTACCGGGGTAATACTCAAAATGAAGCATATAGACAACCTGACCAGGAATGATATTAGGATGTCGCCGTGTTGATGGATCAATCATCAACCCTGTTTTTGCAATAACAGTCCCCTGCTGGACCTTCTCTCCGTTCCCGAAAACAATGCTTTGAGGATCAACTTCACCATATCTAATATAAAAATGCCGCCCATCATTAGTAGTATGCTCGATAGTGATTTGCCAAGTCCCAAAGTAATAGTGAGAAATACTCCTAACAATTCCATTGCTCACTGCAACAATTTCAGTTAGTGGTTCAGAATATAAATCGCGAGCAGCATGCTTTCTATTCCCTCGAGATCTATTACGCCCAAATATAGCCTGCGATGCATTACTATCAGTCAAAGATGCAGCCCAATAATATCGTTTCCACACCCCTTCGATATCATTTTTAGGTTTTACTTTAAAGGGGAAAATAATTTCTTTGTTTCTCTTTTGACCGATCGCATCCAAGAACACCACCGGATGAAAATGCCACACCGCCTCATCCTTATCAAACGGCGGCACCCTGCTCATCCACTCCAGATCTGCCTGCCATTTCTCGCAGTACTTTACTGTCAGTGGATCCAGATCCTGATAAAACCCTTCCCAGCGCCCCGTCGAACGGCCTTTACTCCATTCGCTGTGATGTTTCACCACCAGACGGTTCACCACATTTTTCACCAGCGGATCACGTACCGCCAGCGCCTGCCTGATTTCCTCTGCCGTCAGTTTCCCGTCATGGTTGCTGTCCATCTCTGCCATCAGTCCGCGATAAAACGGCGGCACCTGACTGTACTGATAATCAGCCCCCTGCTCCGCTGACCGGCTTACCGCATTAAACGCCTGGGGTACCCAGCCCTCATACGGGCTGTCCATCACATCACCGCCGCTCTCTTCCTCCAGCGCCTGAAACCCGAGCTTCAGTAGATCATACTGATTCACATCTTCAACATCGCTTTGCGGTAACCAGCCACTCC